>NZ_JBQKJR010000009.1:0-81213 GCF_052117165.1 Agathobaculum sp. LCP25S3_E8 | reverse complement strand
CTGTTATTTTGTAGACAAGGCATCAGCAGCTGGCGCCGCTCCCGCCTTAAATTATTTTGGCTCTATTTTGCACTGCCCGGCAGTGTTTACACAAAATTTGGGACAGACCTCGCTGCGACGTCTGCGAATTTCTGAACGTGCAATATTCTTATGGCAAAGCCTGTCCTATTTTTTGTGCTTTGCTCTGCTATGGATGACTGAGGTGATTATCATTACCTTGCTATGTCAATATTATCTCACACAGCCTGCGGCGGGCATTACATCAAATCAGACATTATTTCTCGCATTTTATCGCAGTGACTTCCTGCATAGTATATTGCCGCTTGAGGAGATCAGTCGATGGATCTATCTGCTCATCACATTTGGGACGCTGTCTTTTACGACGGCTGGGGCAACGGTACGGAAACGTTACGGCGGGAATATTCGAAATAATGTGCCTCTTTCTCTTACGGTTGCTTCCATGCTGTTTTACTTTGTAAGACCGCTTGGCAGCTTGGCATCAGACGTAATTTTGAGTTTATTACATACAGCTCTCATTCTTTACACACTGTGGGATGTGTGGTTCAATGCGGAAGAGGTGATAAGCGATGAAAATGATTGACCTTTCCAAGTTCGCACCGCCGGGTACGATAATCAAAGAAGAAGCCAAACGATTAGGGCTTGGTCTTGCTGCGGCAACGTGCATTGCCGTGCTGATTTATGGCGTCAGTTTGCGTGATGCTTATGACTTTTTGTTTGATCGTGTCGGTGGCGATCGCGTGCTGCGACCCGATGCCATGATGATGCCTTTTAACGTTCTCCTCGGTCAATCACTATCATTTTTTTACATTATGGCGCTGTGTTCACTGTTAGCAGCCGTATTTTATCATTTGAGCTACTATATGGGAAGCAAAAGCATCTACTTGATGCGCCGCCTGCCGCAACGCTGGGAACTGATACGACGTGATTTTACACTACCGCTGATCGGTGCACTCATCAGCTTGCTTGCAGCATTTCTATTAAAACTGCTGTTTTTGGCAGCGTACTATATTGTCACACCAACACAATGTCTACCGACATGGTAGGGAGGGGGATTTGTGATGCTGGAAATCAAGAACGTGAGCAAAAGCTATTCGCTGAGTCAGCGTCTGCGCGGCAAACAAGCATTGCAGCAGGTCGACTTGTCATTTAAGCCGGGTGAGATCGTCGGACTCTTCGGAGAAAACGGTGCGGGCAAAACAACACTGATGAAATGTATCCTTGGATTTTTGCGTTATGACGGATCCATTACTCTGGACAATGCGCCGATTACGCATAATAATATCGAGCGATTGTCATTTGCGACGAGTGAGCACTCATTTTTTCCGACTCTTTCTGCCGAAGCACACCGGCAATTTTACAAGGAGCATTTCCCACAGTTCATTGATAAGCGTTTTACTGGGCTGATGGAATTTTTCGAGCTGCCGATGCACAAACCACTACATAGTTTTTCAACCGGACAGAAAAATCAGTTCGAAGTCATTCTTGCTCTATGTCAAGGCGCAGATTATATCCTGATGGATGAACCGTTCGCCGGAAACGACGTATTTAACCGTGAAGATTTCTACAAAGTCTTGCTTGGTATCCTTGAACCACATGAAACAATCCTCCTATCCACGCATCTGATCGAAGAGGTCTCTAACTTTATCAGCCGTGCGGTACTGATTCGACAGGGGCAGATCGTAGGAGATGTGTTGGCTTCCGAACTAGAAGATAGAAGTACCAGTCTGATGGACTATATCAAACAGACCTATCATTACAGCGCCGACCGTGTCAGCCGTGCGCTGGACGATATCACTGGCGGGGAGGAATGAGCCATGCGCAAAGCCTTTGGTTTGATGGCTGTGCTATTGTTTCTGGGTGGCGCTGCGATGGGTTGGTGTGTGAAAACAGTGTATGCGTCACATGATCAGGTCCAGTTTACGGAAAACGTATTGGCGGGAGATTCTGCCGCTGCGGATGGTCTATCGATCCAGATGCATGCCACCTACGGTGGGCAGCTGTTTTGGGATTCTACCATGCTGCTGCAAAGGGATGAGCCGCCGATCACGCAGACGGCATATCACTTTTTTAATACCGAACAAGAAGAGGAATCGGAAGAATCTTATCGAGGTATTGAACTGTATTCCGATCTCGGTTCCAGTGGGAGCAACTTTCTGGATATACCGAAAAACAAGCGTACCGGCTTGGATCTTGCCTATCAGGAGCTGTATGATAGCGCAAAACCCGGTCAGGAAGCGCAGAAAACCATTAATGTTGCGGATTATTGCAAGTATTATCCGCTCGCCGGGTTTATCAGTTTGAAAGGAATCCAGCAGGATTTTGGCATTTGGAGCACCACCGTTCCGGGATATGATGCATCGATACAAAATAAACTGGAGGAATTTTTCCGTATCCCAGTACTTCCGAACGAGAAACTCACAATTTCATTGGAAAAAGACAGCGCTGGGATGGTTTACTCATCAGGTACGAATTCGAACGAAGGTGAGCAGTTCAATTTTTATACACAAGGAATTGTTACACCGGAAACCATTTATTTTTCTTTCAATAATCGTACAAACCAAAACCATATCGTGGATACCAGCCTGATTCCGGGGGGATATGGAATTTATGCGATGAATTACACAGCAGGAAAAGTGCAGCATCAAGGAAATGCAATACAAACACTAGAAAATGGCCGTTTGCATCTTGACAGTCTGCAGCTTGTGTATCCGATTGACCCAAAAGAGGAGTTTCTTGACCTGTGTCAGTGGTCGGATGGGAAAACATTACTTTTGTACACGCGAGAAAATAATGTATACTACTTAACTGTGATTTCGATGGATACCATGCAGCAGATACAACGGCTAGTACTTCAAGCAACACAAAACGGAAGCGGATTGCTGTACTTGTTGCCAGAAAGCAAAAATTTTATCGTTACCATTATTGACAAAACCGCAACGGTATTGCTGCCAGACAAAGATGGAAAATTCCATATTGATATGCAAACAACCAATACATTGGATTATCAATATCTGCCGAGGAACATAGACAGCAGTGCGATAGATTACCAGGATGGTAAGCTGGCATTGGCGGGTGAAAGTTATGATCGCTATAGTGGAATGATGCAGACAGGTTTTGATGTAGTTGTCTGTGATCGAAACGGATTGCAACTTTGGGCACAATATCAAAGCAGCCTACAAAACGATTTGACAGGCGCTTACAATACCAGTGAAATCGTGCGGCTATTGTACAATCATCCAATTAGAGTGACATGGCAATGAAGAAACTCCGGATACGCCAGCGTTGGAATGTATCCGGAGTTTCTAATTCGTTTTTTGGGATTTACCATCCCCTTAATTATACAAAACTTTTCTTTTGTATAATTATATATATTGAATTTAGAAGGCTATTTACTCTCCTGTACCACTCAAATCAACCACTACAATTTCCGGTGGATTGAACAATCGCGGCTTCCAATCACGTGCCAAACCGCGACCTACGATTTCAGTCATACTGCCACAGGTGTATTGGCCACCAGCATATTTCGGGAAAAATCCCTGATTGGGTGCAATCAAACCGTTGAGCAGATATGGGATGCGCCATTGACCGCCATGCGCATGTCCGCACAATACCAAGTCAAACGGATACTTTGCATACTCTGTGATATATTCAGGTCGATGCGCCAGCAACACACACAACTGCTTTTCGTCCAGATTTTGGAACTGTGATAAAGTACGTCGATATTCTTCCGATTCTCCGTATGAACGAGCCTGTTGAGTCCCTGTTGAGGCAGGATCATCCACACCGCACAGTATGAAACTGACTTCATTTATAGTTACGGTTTCTTGGTCGTTACGCAGAACGTGAACACCATATTGCTCAATCATATCAAAGATATCTTCCGCTTGACCGCTCCAGAATTCATGATTGCCCGACACATAATAGCAAGGTGCAATTTGAGTGATTTGCTGCAATAATTGTTCTGCTCCGTCGCGAGGAATCTTATCATCTACGATATCTCCACACAGCAAGATGCAGTCCGGTTGTTCGCGGATAATTCGCTCCATCAACTGACATTGGTTCTCTCCATAAATGCAGCTGTGCAAATCGGAAAGCATCAAAAGACGCATTCCCTGCCCTTCCTTCAATTTTTCAGTTTCCAGTGTATAATTTCGTGTCACCAAACCACACTGCAAACCCGCAATTCCAATACCAATCGCGCACAGCACAAATGCATGTATCCATCTTTTTCTTCTATCCATTACAACCTCCAGCATAAAAACAAAGGGACATAAACGTTTTCCGTCCATGTCCCCCATTTGTTTAGTTTTTAGTTGGCTTTTTGCCGCATATGAATTGCTATTTGCTTTGATTTGATGAAAACACTCAGTTTCTTATAGGCAACCATAGTTATAATCGTTAAAATAACACCTTTAATCAGATTAAACGGCAAAATTCCCAACAAAAGGTAGGCACCCATTCCATTGATTGCGGGGTTGACCGCTCGGCACATATCAAAAATAGCATCTAGATTCCACCCCATTCCATTGACATAAAACGGAATAATCAAGCAGTAATTTGTCAGCATGCCCATGCCGGCCATGGCGACAGAACCGCACAGACACCCTACAGCCGCCATTTTTCTGGACTTATGCGCACGATAAATAAGTACCGCAATGACAACCAACGTTGACAACATCAAAAAATCTGCCAATTCACCCGATCCTGCAGTTTGGCTCTGTGTCAAATGGATCAGATCTTTGATACCTATCATCGTAATAGCCGGACCAATGCCAAAGATGAATGCTCCAATCAAAACAACGGCCCCCGACAGATCCACCTTCAGAAACGGCGGCATGAACGGAATCGGAAATTCAAAATACATCAAAACGGTAGCGATGGCCGCAAATACTGCGGTATACGTAATTTTACTGGTTTTCGTCATGACTATCTTCTCCTTTGCAAGGAGTTCTGTTTGTTTGGGTAACAAAAAGCCCTTGGAACAATCCAAGGGCATGCAGACGTACCGAAATACACCTGTTTCTTTCATCCGGACTATAACCGTCGGTTGGGATTTACACCCATCATGCCTTTCGGCTCGCAGACTATCGGACAAACCGTCCGTATACTGCCGGTGGAGACTTTCACTCCGCCCTGAAACAGAACTATTTATTTATGATATTATTATAGGCTTATCTGCCATACTTGTCAATCCCCTACTGATATTCTATCAATGATCTCTTCCATTTCAGCCCGGCAAGAAACTGCATTGATAAATTCCAATAGCGCATTGGCCGTCATATGGGATGGTAAATCCAACGCTTTGAGCACTTCTGTACGACGTTTTACGCTGTTCGGTTGACCGGATAATCCCCATGCAAAAAAATCTGCCTTGCTGATTGGCTTTTTATCCTGTGCGGAAGAGTATGCTTCGTCCTCAAAAGTAGCGCCGGCACGACGCAACGCCTCCAAAATGACCTCTGGGCGCATCCCTTCTACCCCAAGCTTTCCTTCCTTTGAACCATGACGTTTGCGTCGCTCCTTGCCGACAACGTCCGGAATATATGCTTGCTTCACGCTTCCAGGCGGTAATGCTCCTTTTATATAATTGCGAATGACAAAACCAGCCCCATCGCTATCCGTCAACACAATTAAGCCACGTGATAACGCAATTTTTCGCAGTAAGCGGAGCTGGTCCTTATCATGAAAAATCCGAAAGCCCCCGCTTTCCAGCACAACTGCATCCACAACCTGACGGACCGTATTCACGTCGTAGCGTCCTTCTACTACAATTGCTTCACGAACTCGTATCACATTAGCCCTCCCTCAATGCGGATGCCATAGACAACAGCGTTAATTCAATCTGCTTTTGGCGATCCACCGCGCTGCCCTTTAGCGCAGCATCGGTTTGTGCGCACAGAGAAGCAACCTGACGCAGCCATTTTAGGGATACACGTCGTGCTGCGTTTTGTAACTGCTTGGCGTAATATGGAGATTTAGAGCCAATCATGTCCATCAGCTGTTTTTCTCCTCCACGCGCTTCCGCGCACAGCTTCGCCGCATATAAACGCTGAATATGGCGTGTGATTGTCGTAAAAATCATCACTTCATTGTTCTTCTGTGCAATCAAATCACCTACTAAAGACACTGCGCGTTCAAATTTTCCTGCTGTTATAGCATCGGTCAAATCAAAAACCACAGCATCTAAAATCGGTGAGCAGACTGCATCAATGTTGTATTTTTTGATTTCCCCCGTAGTGGTGTGAGCTGCAGCCTTTTCTATCTCTCCCGCCAAATTGGTCATAGAATTCCCACAAAGGAAAATCATGTACGACGCATCCTCCGGTGAGATGGCACAACCAAGCGCACGGGCGCGTCGCTCCAACCACGCAACCAGTTCACGCTCTTCCATGTGAGTAAACTCCACAAAACAAGCGACCTTTTGCAGCGTCTTATATAACTTTGTTCGTTTGTCTGGTTTACCATCCAAAATATCATAGTAGAACACCAGACAAACATAGTCTGGTAAATCTTCCAGTAATGCGGGCAGCACATCAGAGAAACCCGCTGGCGGTTTGAACAAATCAAAATCTGTCACGATGATGAGTTTCTTTTCCGACATTGCAGGATAACTGTCTACCGCCTCGGTAAGCTGCTCTGGAGTCAGCCCCTTTCCCTCTAATTCAATCCGATTAAAATCCGCAAATGTCGGATCAATGACTTTCTCTTTGAGCTGCTGCAAATAATATTCTTTTAGATAGCTTTCCTCGCCGTAGAGCACATAAAGCGATGCAAAAGTACCGTTTTTCAAATCCCGAAGCAGCTGTGACTTTCCGTTGGATTTAGTCTTTTCCTGTGGCATGTTTTCACTCCTTCACAAACTGCCGCACAATTTCTCCGGTTACATAAGGACTTTCTACAGGTAGTCCATGATATTGAGACAAAACTTCACCAAATCCAGCTTGTACAATAATTCTCTCTGCACCCATAGTATTTAATGCTTGCGTTAATAATTCATCGTCTTCCATATTTCTCTGCGAAAGGACAATCTCTGGTGCGGTAATTGACGATGATTCCAGAAAGGCCGCCAACTGCTTTTGCGTCGGACTGTGCAGAACCAAAATTTCGTTTGCAATTTTCACACCCAGTTTTCCATCTGCTACCGGAAAAACGGTGAGCGAGGCCGCACCAGTGTCCAATACCTCAGACTGATTGATTTCTTGTGCACCAACTTGGCCGCAAAGCTCCAGCAAATCCGTATTATACTTTGTTGCCTTGCACCCAGCAGGCATCAGAATCTGATTTACAGAAACCGTTTGCAGCAGCGAAGGCAAATCACGTGCGTGTCCCTTATCCACTGCTGTTAAAATCAAAGTGTCAATGTGGTCAATATTGTGATAACGCATCCATTCCTGTACCAGCTGTGCGGCATCACGATATCCACCATCGCCAGCGCAGTCAATTAATGTTGCATGCGTTGTATCAGAAACCAGAATAGCTTGTCCCGTGCCACAGGATAAATAGGTCACACGATAGGTTCGCTGATATTGATAAGTGCTCATGCCGCTGAGGACAATTAAGCACAAACAAAAAATCGGCAAAACAACTTTCCATTTGATGCGGCTACCCATCACCAGCCAGAGAAGGAGCACCGCAAAACAGAGAAATAGCGCCGCAAGTCCAAAACCGTCGCTCCAATTTACCATTCCATACGGAAGATTCGAAATGCGCTCGGCCATCCATAAAATATAATGTAGCGGTGGCTGTGTGACTGCGGATAAAACAGGCACTACGGCCGGACAAATCGCTGAAGCCACACAAATGAAAAAACCCGCAATAAAGCATACGGCAGTTACGCCAACCACCAATAAGTTACTGAGAACAGATAGGATTGAAATATAGCCGAAAGAAGAAAGCAGAATTGGTGCGGTAAAAATCGTTGCACAAACGGTACAAGATACGGCACCTACGAGAAAAGACAGCAGTTTGTGAAGAGGTTTCGGCAGCTTATGGAACAGATGCAGTATACGTGTCTGCATCTTTCCGGCAAGTAAAACCAATCCAAGAGTTGCCGCAAAAGACAGCTGCAAACTCAAGCCGGCAATTGCATACGGGTTTTGAATCAGCAGCAAGGCAAGTGCGGCGAATAACGAATTCAGGGTATCCGCTTCCCGTCTGGTTATAAACGCACCAGCTGCAATTAAATACATAATCGCAGCACGAATCACTGACGGCGATGCGCCCGCAATCGGTACAAACAGAAGAATGAGAGGAACCGACAGGTAGGTGCCTAGCCTGCGTCCGAAAAATAAATAACAAAACGCAACTAGAAAACCAACGTGCAGCCCAGACACGGCAACCAGATGGCTGAGTCCTGCAATACGCAAAGAAATGGTATCTGCATCCGACATCCCATCTGTGTTGCCAATCATCAGGCCGGTTAGCAAACCGGCTTCTCGCTCCGGCAAGGCATCCTCTATCGCCTGTTTGCAAAATCGTGCAATGCGCTGCGGCATCCAACGTGGTGAATCGTTCTCTGTCTGCAACACAGTGAACGACATTGGTGTATCGTCTTCGTTCTTTGTATACGAAGCAGCAATATAGCAGCCTTCCGATGCCTGGTATGCTGCGCGATCAAATCCCTCTGAATTCCCAGGCAGATAAAATCCAACGTTGACTTTAATTCGATCGCCGGCATAAAGCGGCGTTTCAGTCAGCGGCAAATAACAATACATGCGAAAGCTGCGAGGCAAAACATCATTATCCTCTACAGATAATTCCGCTCGCTGATTGTCGTCATATACTGCAGCATCCTGCAATACCGTTGCTGTGACTTCGGCATGCGTACCTGCCAATATACGGACAGGATCTACAAAAACAGATTGATATGCGGATAATCCGGTCAGAGCAAGAAATGCGGCTGCCAACATACAGCACAGTGTAAACAACTTATCATAATTTATTAACGCACCTGCGGCGGCTAAAGAAAGAGAAAGCAGCAAAAGAGAGAGACTGGGTTTTACACAAATATCTAGGCATACCGAGCAAAATATGGCCACAGCAGCTGCTGGAACCAGAAAAACAAGTGGCCGTTCCCGCATTTTATCTCCCCCTTCCCTATTTGATAAAAAAGAAGTGGCGGTAAGGCCACTTCTTTTACATTCAACCCGGAGGCCAGGTCATATCACGGCCGGAAAGCACATGGAAATGCAGATGGAACACGCTCTGCCCCGCCTGTTCTCCGATATTGGAAACCACGCGAAAACTATCCATTTTCATATCCACCGCAATTTTAGCGATTACCTCAAAACAATGTGCCACAATGGCGCTGTTGGAAGAATCTATTGCAACCACCGATTGGATATGCTGCTTGGGAATGACCAAAAAATGTGTGGGCGCTTGTGGATCAATGTCATAAAAAGCATAGCACAATTCGTCTTCATAAACCTTTTTCGAGGGAATATCCCCCGCAACGATTTTGCAGAACAGACAATCTTCCATTCAAACCGCTCCTTTCTGTGTTTTTATTATAGCGGATTTAGAGCAATGCTTCAACAATATTGTTGACCGCTTCCAGTGCTTCCTCCAGTTTTTCCGGCTGCTTGCCGCCGGCAGTTGCACTATCCGGACGGCCACCGCCGCCGCCGCCAACCATCTTAGCCACTTCCTTGATAATTTTTCCGGCATGGGCGCCCTTCTTAACGGCCTCCGCACCACAAACACACAGCAGGCTAATCTTGCCGTCATTCACAGCAGACAAAACAGCAACCATATTCGGTGCCTTTTCCTTGATGCCATCACCCATTGTACGCAATACATCGGCTGTAGCATCCTCCAGCTTGGTTGCAACTACATTCACGCCCTTGACATCACGCGAAATATTCAGCAGATCCACCATCTGCATGGATGCCACTCTGCTATTGAGCTTGTCAATCTTTTTGGTCATTGCACGCAGTTCGCCCACCGTCTGTTCTATCTTGGCGGGCAGCTCATTCGGCGAAGTCTTAAGTGCGGCCGACGCATCCGCTAACAACTGCTGACGTTCATTCAGATAAGCCAGTACCGCCTTACCGGTCACTGCTTCAATTCGGCGCACACCGGCTGCAACCGATGCTTCACCAATAATTTTAAACGCACCTGCCTTAGCCGTATTATCCAGATGTGTGCCGCCGCACAGCTCGATAGAATCACCAGCCTGTACGACACGCACAACCGCACCGTATTTTTCTCCAAACAGCGCCATTGCACCCTTCTTTTTTGCATCCTCAATGGACATTTCCTCGGTGATAACCGGGCTGCCAGCTAGAATCGCTTCGTTGACAAGCGTCTCAACCTGCGCCAGTTCTTCAGGTGTCAGCGCCGCAAAGTGTGTGAAATCAAAACGGATATGGTCATTAGCCGTGTAGGAGCCTGCCTGCTCGACATGGTCACCCAGTACTTTGCGCAGCGCCTTCTGAAGCAGATGAGTCGAAGTATGCGCACGGCAGATGGCCTGTCGGTATTCCGCATCCACCTTAGCCTGCACCTCATCTTCTACCGAAATTTCACCTTCGGTCACAACACCAATGTGCATATATTTCCCATCCTTGGTCTTCTGTACGTCAGAAACGGATACTACGCCGTTTTTGCCTTCCAGAATACCATGGTCACCAATCTGGCCGCCCATTTCCGCATAAAACGGCGTATGGTCGAGCACGACGGTAATCTTTTCGCCCTTGGCAGCAGCACCGGACGGTTCGCCCTCATTGACAATGGCCAGCACCTTTGCCGCTTCTCCCAGCGTCTCATAGCCATCAAAGCGGGTCTTAATAGACTTATCCAGGCCGAGATCCTCACTCTGCCAGCCCAAATCACCCATCTTCTTGCGATCCTCACGAGCGCGCTCACGCTGTTCGTTCATCAGACGGTCAAACTCATCGCGATTGGTAGTCATGCCCTGTTCTTCCAAAATTTCAAGAGTCAGGTCAATCGGGAAACCATAAGTGTCATACAGCTGGAATGCATCAGCTGCAGGCAGTTCCTTACCGTCCGCCGCTGCGATACGCTCGTTGAGGATGGAAAGACCGCTGTCAATCGTCTTATTGAAACTTGCTTCCTCGTTTTCAATAACCTTGTGAATATACTTCTGCTTCTCGACCAGTTCCGGATAAGCTCCACCCGATTCCTGAATTACGGTCGTTGCTACGTCAGAAAGGAACGGGCGGTCAATACCAAGCAGCTTACCATGACGCGCAGCACGACGCAACAAACGACGCAGCACATAGCCACGGCCCTCGTTAGACGGAATAACACCATCGCAGATCATCATAACGGTCGAACGGATATGATCGGTTACCACGCGCAGCGAAATATCGGTCTTTTCGCTGTCACCATAATGCTTGCCAGCAATTTCGGAAACTTTGTTGGTGATGTTGCGTACGGTATCCACATCAAACAGCGAACCCACGCCCTGCACCACACATGCCAAACGCTCCAGACCCATACCGGTATCGATGTTCTTCTGCTTCAGCTCAGTGTAGTTGCCGTGGCCATCATTATCGAACTGTGAGAATACGTTGTTCCAGACCTCCATATAGCGATCGCAGTCACAACCGACCGTACAGCCCGGCTTGCCACAGCCGTATTCCGGACCGCGGTCATAGTAAATCTCCGAACACGGGCCACACGGACCAGAGCCATGCTCCCAGAAATTATCCTCCTTGCCAAAGCGGAAGATGCGTTCAGCAGGAATACCGATTTGTTTATTCCAGATTTCAAACGCCTCATCATCATCCACATAGATAGACGGATACAAACGCTCCGGATCAATGCCAACCCATTCCGGGCTGGTCAGAAATTCCCAGCTCCATGCAATGGCTTCTTTTTTGAAATAATCACCGAAAGAGAAATTACCCAGCATCTCAAAAAAAGTGCCATGCCGTGCTGTCTTACCCACATTTTCAATATCGCCGGTGCGAATGCACTTTTGACAGGTGGTAACACGATGACACGGCGGCTCCTGCTCACCCGTAAAAAACGGCTTCATCGGCGCCATGCCGGAATTGATCAGCAGAAGCGACGGGTCGTTCTGCGGAATGAGAGAAAAGCTCGGCAGGCGAAGATGTCCTTTGGTTTCAAAAAACTTCAGATACATTTCGCGCAGCTCATTCAAACTTCTGTACTGCATATTTTTATCCTCCAAATTTTAGTTTACAAAGCAAAAAAGCTTCCGCCCACACTCTTTAGGGGCGAAAGCATTCTTCCACGGTACCACCCTAATTTGCGCCGCTGATGACGCATCTTAGTGATCGGATATCGCGGATCAGACGGTCTGCTTTCACAGACTGCTCGGAAGTGGCTGTCCTCCGGTTTGGCAAAGGGCTTGCACTCTCCCCTCTCGCTATATGCCAGATGCCGAAAAACTCGTTTCCTCATCGCATTATCATATTTGTTCTTATAAAAGTATATCATTTTATATTTTTTTGTCAACAGAAAAACCGACCATCAGGCCGGTTTTTCAGGAGAAAGAAAGAGAAATATTCAGTTATCATGTCGCATCCGGTCGGGTGACTTTTTTCACCCATTTCCAGCTGCGCAGTCGAATCACGACTGGAATTGCCTTATACAGCTGATCCCATTTGAGCAAGAAAAACACTACAACCGGCGCACACTTCCACCAGAATGCCGCCATCGCAGAAAATGGTACAATAATCAGCCACATGCTAATCAAATTCATCTTCGCACTGAAGGCCGTATCACCACCGCCTCGAATGATGCCGTTATCACAAGCCATCTGATAAGACGTACCTACGGTTGTGATGGAAAGCACCAACATAAACTGCATGGATAATTCATATGCCCGTTCGGTCAATGTGCCGCCAAACACCATCAAAATCGGCACGCGTAGAATAAAGATCAAAAATCCTGAACAGAGACCAATGCTGATGAACAATACCTGCAGCGTACGAACAAGCGGATGCAAGCGCTGCGCATTTCCAGAGCCAATGGTGCGCCCAACCACAATGCCAGAAGCGGACGCAGCGCCATACGCCACAACGGACAACACTTGAAAGACCTGTACTGCAATTGCATTCGCTGCTGTCACATCGCCACCAAGATGACCAAGAATTCCAGTCTGCACCATCTGTGCCAAGCCCCATAGCGCCTGATTGATGAGCACAGGAGAAGAAACGCGGGCATAGTCTCTCATGTAGCTGATATCAATGTGAAGCAGTTTTGTCAAAGTTAAATTGAGCTTGTGCTCTTTATATTTCAAATAATGAATAACAATCAATAGCTCCACGCACCGCGATACCAGTGTTGCAATCGCAGCACCGCGTACGCCCAGTTCTGGAAAGCCCAGATTGCCATAGATGAGGCAATAATTGAGACAAATGTTGATAACCAATGTAGAACCGGAAATGATATAACCAATTTTTACGATGCCAATCGAGCGAAGTGAAGCGACCAAAATATTGGTAACAGTAAAAATAATATACGTAAAACAGATAATTTGGAAATACTTTTGTCCCTCCACAATAACCGCACTGTCATTGGATAGCAAGCTCAAAAGCTGTGTGGGGAAAAATAATACCATGCCAAACAGAACGACTGCTAAGCTGCCGCCAAAACGCAACGCGACGCCAATTATATGGGGAATCGGTTGCAGATTTCCTTTCCCCCAGTACTGTGAGCCGAGCACAACCGCGCCCTCTCCAGCGCCTACTACCAGCATTTGCAGCAAATACTGCACCTGATTACACAAACTGACTCCACCCATGGCATCCTGACTATACCGGCCGAGCATTACGGTATCCATCATATTCACGCCATATGTCAATAGGTTTTGCAGCGCCAATGAAAGCGCTAAAATCATAAATGATTTATAAAATGTCTTTTCCTTTATCATCTTTAACACCTTATAAACATGCGTTTGTCATGGTCTTATCAGTATAAAGTTTATTTCTTACGTAAGCATACTGGATTTAACGCAGTTTTTCAATAATAAAACACTGCATTTTATTTATATTTTGTGCTATTATACATATAAGAGGTGATCACATTGAAAGTGAATAATGAACCGGGAGTGTTATCGCGTTCAGAACGCTTTTTTTCCACGCCGTCCGCAACCGCACGAACGCTGTTTTTCTATGTCACTCGTGTCGGACATTATTATTATGATGAACGATATGACTTTTCAGATACCTGTGATGCGGCCCGACAGGAGAGTCATAAGAATTTTTTTCTTGCGTTTATCCGTTCCGGCACTATTTTTTATGAGACAACACAGCAATTTGCGGCAGAACGCGGTCAAGTTGCATTGGTTGATTGCCATAAACCACATCACTTTTATACTGCGGGAGCGGCAGAGGCAATGTGGATTCATTTTGACGGTGCCAATGCCGCAGCCTTTTTCAATCAAATTATTGCCTTTCGAGGTGGTAAACAGGCTTTTACTCCGTCACCGGATGATAGAATCGAACAGGAAATGGCGCAAATCATCTCCGGATTACGCAGTGCCAATATCAGTGAAGTGGATTGTTCGCAGCGTATTTATCGTATCCTATGTGCACTTCTCTTTCCCTCATCGCCAACCAAAACCATTGCAGATGACAACGCCATATCTCAAGCAATTCACTATATCGACCAGCATTTATTTGAGCAAATCAGCGTAAGTCAGATTGCAGCGCATGTTCGTCTGAGTACTTCGCACTTTTCCAGATTGTTTCGCAGCGCAACCGGTTTTTCCCCTCACGAATATATCATGCTGCATCGAATCGACGAAGCAAAGGCATTACTGCAATCCACTTCCCTATCCGTAAAAGAGATTGCGTTTCGGGTTGGCTACCGCAGTGAAGTCAATTTCATTATTGCTTTTACGGACAAGACTGGTCTATCCCCCACACAATTTCGAAAAAATATTTTTTGAGTTTTATCAAAGCGCTTGCTTCACCTGACTTATCAAAAAAGAACAGTGTTAACATGGCTCCGTTGCATAAAAAAACGGCACCCACGATTGTGAGTGCCGTTTTTAAGCATTTGAGGAACAAGATTAGTACATTCCTGCCATATCCGGAGCCGCCGGAGCAGGTGCTACGGGTTCCTTCTTATCAGCAACCAAGCTTTCCGTGGTCAGAACCATGGACGCTACTGAAGCCGCGTTCTGCAACGCAGAGCGGTTAACCTTAGTCGGGTCAACGATACCATTGGAAATCATATCACCGTAAGTCTCCGTCGCTGCATCAAAACCATAGCCAACTTTACCGCAGTTCTTGACCTTATCTACAACAATTGCGCCCTCGATACCAGCGTTAAAGGCAATCTGCGCCATCGGTGCTTCCAAACCACGTGCAACAATCTGCATACCGGTCTTTTCATCGCCTTCTGCCGTCTCAGCCAGTGCTTCGACCGCTGCAATTGCGTTAACGTATGCAACGCCGCCGCCGGCAACGATACCTTCTTCCACTGCTGCGCGAGTCGCGTTCAGCGCATCCTCAATACGCAGCTTCTTTTCTTTCATTTCGGTCTCAGTGGCTGCACCAACCTTGATAACTGCAACACCGCCAGCCAGCTTTGCCAGACGCTCCTGCAGCTTCTCACGGTCAAAATCCGAAGTAGTACGCTCAATTGCACCACGGATTTCCGTTACACGGTTTGCAATAGCCTGCTTGTCTCCAGCGCCATCCACAATCGTGGTAGTTTCCTTGGTAACCTTGATCTGACGTGCAGAGCCAAGCATATCCATGGTTGCATCCTTCAGTTCGATGCCAACTTCCTCAGAAATAACCGTACCGCCAGTCAGGATAGCGATGTCGCGCAGCATATCCTTGCGGCGATCACCGAAGCCCGGTGCCTTAACTGCAACGCAAGTAAAGGTACCACGCAGGCGGTTGACAATCAAAGTGGACAGTGCCTCACCTTCAATATCCTCAGCGATAATGAGCAGCTTCTTGCCAGACTTAACAACCTGCTCCAGAATCGGCAGCAGTTCCTGAATGTTGGAAAGCTTCTTGTCGGTAATCAGCACGAGTGCATCATCCAAGTTTGCTTCCATCTTCTCGGTATCAGTGCACATATAGGGAGTGACGTAGCCACGATCAAACTGCATGCCTTCCACAACTTCGGAATAGGTCTCTGCAGTCTTAGACTCCTCAACCGTAATTACACCATCGGTAGAGACCTTCTCCATTGCCTCTGCAATCAGCTTGCCAATCTCATCATCACCGGAAGAAATCGCACCAACACGGGCAATATCATTAGTGCCGTCCACGGTCTTAGAATTCTTGGCGATTGCTTCCACCGCCGCATTAACCGCCTTGGAGATACCGCGGCGCATCACCATCGGGTTTGCACCAGCTGCAACGTTCTTCAGGCCCTCACGCACAAATGCCTGCGCCAGAACGGTTGCCGTCGTGGTACCGTCACCAGCCACATCGTTGGTCTTAGTTGCAACTTCCTTGACCAGCTGTGCACCCATGTTCTCATACGGATCTTCCAACTCGATCTCCTTGGCAATAGTCACACCGTCGTTCGTAATCAGCGGCGCACCATACTTCTTGTCGAGTACAACATTACGGCCCTTCGGACCAATCGTAACCTTTACCGTATCAGCGAGCTGATCGATGCCGCGCTGCAGAGCCTTGCGCGCATCCTCGCCGTAAATAAGCTGTTTTGCCATGATATATTACCTCCTGAAATACCGGTTCTTACTCAACGATTGCAAGAATATCGCTCTGGCGAACAATAATATATTTTTCGCCGTCCAGTTTTACCTCAGTGCCGGTGTACTTGCCGGTGATGACCTTCTGTCCCTTCTGAACTTCCATCTTAATTTCCTTGCCATCTACCACGCCACCCGGGCCTACTTCAATAATCTCAGCAACCTGCGGCTTTTCCTGCGCCGATGCAGTAAGAATAATTCCGCTGGCAGTAGTCTCCTCTGCCTCTACCATCTTGATCACAACACGATCGCAAAGGGGTTTGAGTTTCATAACGGATGCCTCCTATGAAAAATAATATTAACAAAGCCACTGTTTAGCACTCATGTAACCAGAGTGCTAACTCGACTATTATATTACATCAACTCTTGCCAATTGGCAAGAGGTTTTTTGGAAAATCCGTCAAAAAATTTATGAATTTTTTATGAATTGACTGGATATATTTTTTCACTTAGCAATTCAGTGTTTCGAGTGCTTAAAATACATATGCAGCTCGCATTTGATCATGCCATTATAGAGTTTTCTGCGCTTATCAGCCTTTCTTCCAAAACAACGTTCAAATAAGGGATCTGAACTGAGAATATACTGCTTCATTGGGGATTTTTCAACCGCAAGCCCAAACTTCTGGTATAATACCTCTGCTTCCTGCAGGTCAAGCAGGCGTTCACCATAAGGCGGATTTGCGATTAGCACTCCATTCCGAGCATAATCTCGTGCAACAGCATCTGCTTGTTCAAAAAACACCGTATTGGCCACACCCGCTTTTCGTGCATTCTCAATTGACAGCTGCACACAGGCAGAATCGATATCGCTGCCAACAATATCAAAACGCGCGCTGCCATCAGACATACCAATGGCATCTTCCCGCGCTTGACGCCAGACGGACGCATCAAAACAAGTCCATTTTTCCGCATCAAATGCGCGCATCAGGCCTGGCGCACGCCGCTGCGCAATCATAGCAGCCTCAATTGCAATCGTACCCGACCCACAGAACGGATCGAGAAACGGTTCTCTTCCTCGCCAGCGAGCCACCTTAACCAGTGCCGCTGCCAGCGTTTCCCGCAGCGGTGCCGCGTTGCTGTTAGCACGATAGCCGCGCTTATGCAGACCCGCGCCCGAAGTATCCAGGTACAGTTCCGCCGTATCACGCATAATTGCAAACTGGATCTGGTATTTAGCGCCGCTTTCCTCAAACCAGCTTTGATGATAGCATTCCCCCAGTCGGGATACCACCGCTTTTTTTATTATCTTCTGGCAGTCCGGTACAGAGTGCAGCGCAGAATTCAAGCTATGTCCTTTAACCGGAAACGCAGCGTCTTTAGGAATAAACTGCTCCCACGGCAGCGCGCGTACTCCCTCAAATAGTTGATCGAATGTTTTGGCAGGAAACATGCCCAGCCGAATCAATACACGCTCCGCACAGCGTAAATTGAGATTGGCCCATGCCAGTGTATTTTCGTCTCCTTCAAACAGTACGCGACCGTTTTCAGCATGTACATCACTCAATTTTCCGCCAAATCGCAACTCATCCGCCACAATGCCTTCCAGTCCGAATAGCGTCGGGCAACACATGGTTAATTCCATGTCATGTACTCCCCCTTTTCTCCTACAAAAAGGCTCCTGCCGGAATCGCGGGCAGGAGCCGTCATATTATGTGTTTATCTTATCTGTTTCATGCACATTTGTCAAGCGGTTCACCACATATGCAGCCTAGGCAAATACGGTTTTTCGATTCGTTTGGATAAATAATATAGTAACCGAATTCCCATTAGGCGCAGCACAATGATATAGAGAATTCCCACACTGACAACCGTACACGCCAGCACCGTGATATCGGAATAACAAATCTGCGAAAACATCTGATAGAAAACACGCGTCCAAAAGAACAACGCTGTTCCGCAAAACAATGGAACGCCAAATCTTCGAATTGGTCGCAACGAAAAGCCCACTTTCCGATAAAGAATAATAAAATTCAGGAGAAAAGCTGCGACTCCGGTAATTAACATAGCGATAAGATATCCATATATACCCATCCACGGAAACGCACACCAACGATACATCAAGAGCACCTGACACAGCTCTGCTCCCACCGAGATTACTACATTCCAATGCTGCAGGCCAAGTGCATTGAGAAGACTACCAGATGCCATTTGATAATAGCAGACCATTGCTGTAGCACCCAAAAGCGACACATAGGGCACACTCAGCGATTGTCCGAAAAACAACACACTGAGTTTAGGTGCAAGCGGAATCAAAACCGCAGTTGCCGGCACTGCAATCAGGCCAACCGTTGTTATTGCTCTGCCAACCAATGCCCGTACCCGTTTGCAATTTCCTATGGCTTGCGCCCCTGTCACAGCCGGTAACAATGCAGTACAAACCGAGCTGACCAAGGCGATGGGAAGCAGCAACAACGGCATCGCCATGCCGGACAGGACTCCCAGCGCGGATAACGCCTGTTCATAACTTAGTCCGGCAACCATCAACCGTTTAGGCAACAGAATTGAACCGGCCGAACTAATCACATTGCCCAGCAAAGCCGATGCGGAAACAGGAAATGCAATAAAGAAAAACTGACGTACCGTTTCTCTTTCCATCGATACTTGTTTCACATTTGGCATTTTCCAGTTTCGAAACAGAACGCTCAAAAAAGCAGCACTAAATATCTCGCTGATTACCATACCAGCAAATATCAACATGGCAATGGTGCCATAGTCCTTACCTTGATACTGGTAAAGCAAAAACCAAACCGTGGCAATACGAATCAACTGTTCACAAACCTCAGAAGTTGCTGCGTATTGCATCCGTTCCAAACCAATGAACAGTGATTTAAAGATATTCTCTATACCAGTCAGCGCAAGGCAAAGCAGCATAAATGGAAACGCACGTGCACAGCGGCCATCACCCAAAATATCAGATGCGATCCACTTTCCTCCCAGCAACAAACACGCTCCACAAAACATGCAAACCGAAAAGAAAACCAGAAAGGCCAACCGCAAAATCATACCAATCTTGCCCCGTTCACCTCGTGCCTCGCTTGCAGCACTCAGTCTAGAGCATGCCATGGTAATGCCGGACAGGCATCCAGCGTTACACACCAAATAAACAGAATGAACCAACCGGTAAACACCAAGACCTTCTGCACCTGCATAATGACTGAGCAGAACACGATACAGGAATCCAAGCGCCTGCAGTACAATATTCCCGCAGGCCAGAACACCTGCTGCATATAGAATGGTCTTTTTCTGAATTATCACAGCAAACCCCCATTTCAAAACAAAGTATGCTATGAAAAGCAGAAATATGAATCTAAAAGCCGGATTCACACAAGGAATCCGGCTTTTAGATTATTAAATTCGTTTGCTCATTTTCTCACTGTACTCTGCACGGAAAGCAGCAAACGTGCCGTTGTCCAGCGCATCTCGAATTTCCTGCATCAAATGATTATAGAACCAAAGGTTATGCATCACCAACAGGCGCTGCGACAACATTTCTCCACTCTTGAGCAAGTGCCTCAGATACGCACGCGAGAACCTACGACAGGTCGGACACTGGCAGCCCTCCTCAATCGGACGGTCATCCGTTTGATATTTGGCATTCATAATGTTGAGAACGCCGTTATGTGTAAACAAATGTCCATGCCGCGCATTTCTGGTTGGCATCACGCAGTCAAAGAAGTCGACTCCTCTGGCAACGGCTTCAATAATATTAGAAGGTGTACCCACCCCCATCAGATAGCGCGGTTTGTTTACCGGCGCATGCGGCAAAACTACATCCAGAATGTGATACATTACTTCAGTACTCTCACCAACTGCCAGACCGCCAATAGCATAACCAGGCAAATCCAACTCAACAATCTGCTGCATATGCTCGATTCTCAGGTCATCATAGGTACCGCCCTGATTGATACCAAACAGCATTTGATGCGGGTTCACCGTATCCGGCAAACTATTCAAGCGCTCCAATTCTGTTTTGCAGCGTCTGAGCCAGCGAGTTGTACGATCAATTGAATTCTTCACATATTCCCGCGGTGCCGGATTTTCAATACATTCATCAAAAGCCATTGCAATATCCGAACCAAGGTTGGATTGAATGCGCATGCTCTCTTCCGGCCCCATGAAGATCTTACGGCCATCAACATGGGAATGGAAGGTAACGCCTTCCTCCTTAATTTTTCGAAGCGTCGCAAGTGAAAACACTTGAAACCCACCCGAATCAGTCAGCATTGGCCCATCCCAACGCATAAAACGATGCAAGCCGCCCATTTGCTTCACAATCTGATCTCCCGGGCGCACATGTAGATGATACGTGTTGGAAAGCTCAATCTGACAGCCCAGTTCTTTCAAATCGAACGCGTCGACGGCCCCCTTAATAGCACCGGCAGTTCCAACATTTTGGAACACCGGCGTTTGCACGGTGCCATGCGCCGTGCAAAACACGCCTCTTCTAGCATTTCCTTCGGTTTTCAACAATTCAAATGTTCCGATTTGCATAATTCCCTCTTCCCATACGGTGTAATGCCACGTATATTTTGTCCTATCTTAAAAAATCAGCATGGAATCTCCAAAAGAGAAAAAACGATACTCTTCCTCGATTGCCTGACGATAGGCTTCCATAATCATTTCACGAGTGGCAAAGGCAGAAATGAGCATCATTAAGGTACTTTCCGGCAGATGGAAGTTGGTAACTAGATGATCGACCGCTTTGAAATGATACCCCGGATAGATGAAAATATCCGTCCAGCCCGATTGCGGCCGCACATTTCCATTTACGTCTGCAATTGTTTCCAAGGTACGGCAGGCTGTTGTTCCAACCGCCCAAATTTTCCCGCCATTTTTCCGAGTGACGTTAATCTGTTCGGCAGTCTGCTCGTCCATGATATAGTATTCCGAATGCATCACATGATCCGTGATTTCTTCTTCTTTGACGGGGCGAAACGTACCAAGACCGACGTGCAGTGTCACGAACGCAAGCTTCACGCCCTTTTCTCGTAAACTCTCAAGCAGCTCAGGTGTAAAATGCAGTCCCGCAGTCGGAGCTGCAGCAGAACCAGGTGTCTTTGAATATACCGTCTGATATCGCTCTGGATCATCCAGCTTCTCCTTGATATAGGGCGGCAATGGCATAGTACCGAGTTTATCGAGAATCTCCAGAAAAATACCATCGTAATGGAAACGAATCAAACGATTACCGTCCGGCTGTACCGCCTCTACCGTAGCGGTCAATATTCCATCACCGAAAACCAACTCTACGCCCTCGCGTGTTTTGCGTCCCGGACGAGTCAGACATTCCCACAGGCCGTCCCCCTTATCAGTCAGCAGTAAAACCTCAATTGGTGTTGTCTTACCAACCGCATGCCCCATCAATCGTGCCGGGATAACACGGGAATTGTTAAACACCATGCAGTCCCCCGGTTGAACGTACTCCAGTAAATCCCGGAAGTGACGGTGTGACACCGAACCGTCGGCCCTGTCAAGTACAAGCAAACGTGACGCATCCCGCTGCTTCAACGGGTGCTGTGCAATCAAACGCTCCGGCAAATCAAAATAAAAATCGCTTTTTTTCATTGTAAAAGCATGGGCGCTCACGCGGAGCGCCCATGCCATACGCCTCCTTTACGGTAGGTTTGTCAACCGGCAATCGAAATACCGGTATAATAAAATTTCAGAATTTCTTCGTAGGTAAAGCCTTGCTTCGCCATCGCATATGCGCCCCACTGGCTCATACCAACACTATGTCCCCAGCCCGAGCCGGTAAAAGTATAGCTGACAGGCGGAACCGTAGGTTCCGGGGTCGGATCCGGGACTGCCGGACCCTCCGGGTCCTCTGATGCAGACGAATTCGAATCGATCACAACGGTCTGCTTGTCCGTATCATAGTCTACACCAAAACCTAATACACTACCTACATCACGCAATTTATAATAATTATTACCATTGACCAGATAGCCTGTCAGAGACACTGTTTTCCCATCCAGCACAATCGTCGCACTTGACGGCATACAGCTTGTGATCTGCGAAGACACCGAATCGGTCATCTCGCCGCCTACTGCCTGATATGACTTGCCACTGGTCAACACGATACGGCTGTTTTCAGAATCCCATGTTATATTAAACTGACTGTCTGTACCGTTCAATATGTAAGCAATATCGCGCAGCTTGTAATAATTGTTGTCCTCAATGTTATAGCCTTGCGGTGCTACAGATTTTCCATCCAACGTCACCTTATGCGTAGACGGACTGATTTTCAGACTTGTGCTTTTCGGCAGGGCCGCGGAAGCTGACTGGGTCGTATTTGGCTTGATGGTATAGCGAATACTGTTCAATCCAAAAACCGTGCGCACACTGTCACGCTGAATGGTCACCTTTTTCCCATCCGTATCAGTTACTGTAACCTCATTCACGTTGTCAGTATCCGTGCGTTTCGTTACTGCAACATTGGCCACCGTACCAATCGTATAGCCCGCATTCAGCAGCTTCTGACGCACCTCTGCAGCTGTCAAGGTTACGCTCCAAGAGCTGTCATAGGTTTCATAGGGATCAACCTTGCCTTGCAGATAAGGGTAGTCGCCTCCCCAAACATTGGCCGCATCCTCTGTGGCACCGCCATCCGAAGAGAAGAAATAACCGATGACCAGTTCACCGTCATACGACAAATACTCACCACGTGTTGCTTCTACCGCAGCATCGGATTCCGCTGTAGCAAGATTTGTACCAAGATACATCTGGCAGTTCGTGGTGTTGCACAAATCATATCCAGCACTCGTATGCTTATGCGTGCCAAGCGCGAAGGAACGTGCACACACCGCCTGTGCTTTCTGCGCTTCTGCCGGCCAATCTGCACTGATTTCGTACGGTAAAACACCCTTCACATAATCTTCCAAGCCGACATAATTTATAACTGTAAGGTTGTTGCCGGAAGCACGACGATATACAAAGTCGCCATTCCATTTATAACCCTTAAACCAGGTCAATGCACTGTTCGGACGAATTGCCAGATGATCCGCCCCCTGCTGCGATGTATACAGTACTTTTCCGGTTGCAGTATCACTCACCTGAAAAGCATCATTTACCAACTGAATTGTCAGCTGGGAAGAGGAAATCGACGTACTGCCGGAAAAAGTGGTACCCTGCATTTGTCCGAGTGTATAACCAGTTGGCTCTCCAGATACATTTTCCAGTTTAGGGTCTGCAAAGCTGCTTGCACCGCTGATTGTCAAACCAACACGCAGTATAACATTAGTATCCACCGCAGAGGCCGGAACCACACATAGGCCTCCAAACGATATGATAATACAAAGCAGCAAGGAAACGATCCTTTTCATTATTTCAACTCCTTCTAATTTTTTGTGCGTTCTATTGACAAATAAATTGCCTTACCTTACAATAAGAACGAAAAGTATGTTTTCGCAGATAGAGGCGCGGTTTTCATCAGTATCGTCTGGGAGGGTCCGTAAACCCGTTAAGCAGCCGAGAAAGGGTCTTCCGCCGAAGCCGGTTCTTGTTGCGGCAAGGCTGTGCTGGACGTTCCGGAGAATATCCCTGCGTCTGTCATCAGCAGAAATGCCGGTGGAGAGCTATTCTGTTTAGAAAGCTGTGGCCTGTCCACTCTTTCTATTATAGTATAGATCATACCGGTTTTTCAACCGGTATTTTTCTTTGTTTCCCCCAGTATGGAAAATAATCAATTTGTTAGTAAATCTTTTGGAAGGATTTGATGAAAATGAATCACTACAAGGTAGGCATCGTCGGTGCAACAGGTATGGTTGGACAGCGTTTTTCGCTTCTTTTGGAAAACCATCCTTGGTTTGAAGTGGTAGCACTCGCCGCTTCTGCACGCAACCGTGGTAAAACCTATGCCGAAGCCTGTGAGGGCCGATGGAAGATGGCTGTTCCCATGCCGGAAAAGTACAGAGATATGGTTATGTACGACGCAACAGCCGATGCTGAAGAAATCGCGTCCAAAGTTGACTTCATTTTCTGTGCTGTAGATATGAAGAAGGATGAAATTCGCGCTCTGGAAGAAAAATATGCAAAGCTGGAATGCCCGGTTTGCTCTAACAATTCCGCAAATCGCATGACGCCTGACGTACCTATGATTATCCCGGAGATTAATGCCGATCACGCTAAAATCATTCCGGCACAGCGCAAGCGTCTTGGCACCAAACGTGGTTTTATTGCCGTCAAATCTAACTGCTCTATCCAGAGCTATGTGCCGGCGCTGTCTGCACTGTTGGACTTTGAACCAACCGAAGTCGCCGTTTGCACCTATCAGGCGATTTCCGGCGCGGGCAAGACCTTTGATACTTGGCCGGAAATGGTGGATAACGTCATTCCCTACATTGGCGGAGAAGAGGAAAAGAGCGAAAAAGAGCCGATGAAGGTTTGGGGCCATATTGAAGGCGACCATATCGAACCGGCTACCTCCCCTGTCATTACTTCCCAATGTCTGCGCGTTGCCTGCTCTGACGGCCACATGGCGGCAGCATTTGTGAAATTCAAGAACAAACCATCCAAGGATGAGATGATCGCGCGCTGGCGCAGCTATAAGGGCCGTGCACAGGAATTAAATCTTCCCTCAGCGCCTGAGCATTTTCTGACCTATTTTGAAGAAGATAACCGCCCACAGACCAAGCTCGACCGCGATTTGGAAGGCGGCATGGGCATTTCGATTGGTCGCCTGCGCGAAGATGCCCTGTATGATTACAAGTTTGTCAGCCTGTCGCACAACACGCTGCGCGGCGCGGCCGGCGGTGCCGTCCTGATGGCGGAATTGCTGTGTGCCGAAGGCTATATGGATCGCTAAAGGAGGCAGCTTTTATGAAGAATCCTGTTTTTACCGGTGCCGGCGTTGCTATTATTACGCCGTTCAAGTCTACCGGCGAAGTAAACTATGAAGAGTTTGGTCGCATTATTGACTACCAAATTGAGCACGGTACAGATGCGATTATTGTTTGCGGCACAACTGGCGAATCCTCTACCCTGCATGACAAAGAGCACCGCGAAGTAGTTGCATGGTGCTGTGAATATGTCAACCACCGTATTCCCGTAATTGCAGGGGTTGGTTCGAATGACACTGACTATGCAATTCAGCTGACAAAATTCGCAAAAGAATGCGGTGCAGACGGTGGTCTTTCGGTAACCCCATATTATAATAAGACCACTCAGCGCGGTCTGATTGCACACTATACCGCAATTGCAGATAGCTGTGATTTACCGATCATTCTGTATAATGTTCCCAGCCGCACCGGAGTCTGCTTCACTGCGGATACGCTGCACGAATTATCCAAGCACCCAAACATCAATGGTCTGAAAGCTGCGTCCGGCAACTTCAGCCTCATTGCTTCTACAATGGCTAAATGCGGCGATGAGCTTAATGTCTGGTCCGGCAACGACGACCAGATCGTACCGCTCATGGCTCTTGGCGGAAAGGGTGTCATCTCCGTACTTTCCAATGTTGCACCCCAAGAAACACACGACTTAACGCAGCTCTGCCTGCAAAACCGCTATCCGGAAGCAGCAAAGATGCAATTTGCATATCATAATTTGATCGACGCGCTGTTCTGTGAGGTGAATCCTATTCCGGTTAAAAAGGCAATGGAAATTCTCGGTTGGGATGTCGGCGCGCTGCGATTGCCGCTTGTTGAGCCAACCGAAGAGCACATTGCACTGATTCGTCAGGAACTGGCCGCTGCAGGCTGCAAAATCTGAGCCGCTGATTCCATAAAGGAGTTTTAAAAAGATGTTAAAAATTGCACTTTCCGGCTGCAATGGTCGGATGGGCCGCGTCATTAGCGATATTGTAGCAAATAAAAAGGATATGGAAATCGTTGCCGGCTTTGATATCAACACGGAGAAACATGCCGAATTTCCGGTTTATGCCGATCCGTTCGAGTTCCCGGGCAAATGCGATGTCATCATTGATTTTTCCAACGCTTCAAGCACAGAGCATTTATTGGCCTATTGCGAGCAGCACAATACGCCGATTGTTATCTGCACGACCGGACACTCAACGGAGCAACTTCAGAATATTCGAGCAGCATCTGCAAAGTTTCCGGTATTCCGTTCAGGCAATATGTCCATTGGTATCAACCTGATGATGGAACTGCTCCGTAAATCCGCATCCGTACTCGGCGAAAACTACGATGTGGAAATTATCGAGAAACATCATAATCAAAAGTTAGATGCGCCATCCGGCACAGCGCTTATGCTGGCCGACGCAGTAGCTGATGCACTCCCTTATGATGCAGAATATGTCTACGATCGTCATGAGCGCCGCGCAAAGCGCCCGGCGCATGAGATCGGAATTTCCGCTATCCGGGGCGGCACAATCGTTGGTGAGCATAGCGTTCTGTTCTGCGGACGCGACGAAATCATCGAAATCAAGCACACCGCGCTCTCCCGCGAAGTGTTTGCGGTTGGGGCTGTGGATGCCGCTGCCTTTATGGCCAGCTGTAAACAGCCTGGCATATATGATATGAGCGATGTTATTGCATCTCACAGCAACTGACAAACAAACAGGCTGCACTGCTTTAGCAGTGCAGCCTGTTTGTTTTATTATCTATTGTTTGCTCTCCTGCGGTTTCACCGTTGCCAACGGATTCTTGGCAGCTGCTTCTCGCAGATTGCTGTCTTCAATATGGGTGTAAATCATTGTGGTATTGACACTGGTATGTCCCAGAATATTTTGCAGTGTGCGGATATCCACACCATTTTGATACATCAGCGTCGCAGCAGTATGCCGCAGTTTATGCGCGGAATATTTCTGCGTATCCAGTCCAGCCTCTCCCAAATGCTTTTTAACCAACCATTTCACCGTCTGCACATTGATACGATTGCGGTTTCTGCTGATAAACAACGCATTTTTATCACGCTCATGTGGGGTAAGCCGCTTGGGCAAATAGCGTTCCAGCGCCAGCTTACAGGCATCATTGAGATAAACCGTGCGCTCCTTGTTTCCCTTGCCCAGCACCCGCACCGTGTCCCCTTGGAAATCCGTTAAATTCAGTCCAACCAACTCAGAAACTCGCAAGCCACAATTCAGAAATAGAGTCAAAATACAGAAATCCCGTTCTGCGTACTCCCCTTGCACAGATTCCAGTAATCGGATACTGTCATCCGTCGTTAAATAAACCGGCAGCGTTTTGCGAATCGTCGGAGATTCCAAATTGCTGACCGGATTATGCTCGAGCACATGCCGTTTATCTGTCAGATAACGAAAAAAAGCGCGAATTGCAGACACTTTGCGTGCTCGAGACGTTCCACTCAGCCCATACTCAGTAAAAGCACTGTTCTGCTGTGTTGGCCGTTCACCAGACATATACTCCAAATAATCGTAAGCATCCGATAACGTTACCTGCTCTAAAAAAGGTATATCAATATCTTCAATTGAAATTTGTTCGAGCGGCATATCTTTCGGAACAAGTCCCTTATTGTGCTTTAGCACGCGAAAGAATAACCGCAAATCCAGATAATACTCATGTGCTGTTTTGGCTGACTTTCCTTGTATTGTCGAAATATAGGTCAAAAAATCCTTAAGTACACGCGGTGCATCCGTAGCATATTGCGACATTGGTTTTTCCATCGCGGTGCCTCCCTAGTCTTTTTACTCTTATGTATATTAATTATAGCCTATTGATTTCAAACCGTCAAACTTGCATTTTCTCTATGCAAGACGTATAATAAGTCCAATAACTCACACAGAAAGAAGGTTTGCAAAATGGAACGGCTGCACATCATCCAAGGCGATATCACCAAATGCCAAACCGATGCTATTGTAAACGCTGCAAACACGTCCCTGCTCGGTGGCGGCGGTGTAGATGGCGCAATTCATCAGGCCGCTGGACCGGAACTTTTGGCAGAATGCCGTACGCTGGGTGGTTGTCCTACAGGCGAAGCAAAAGCCACCAAAGCATACCGTCTTCCCTGTCGATATGTCATTCACACACCGGGCCCAATCTGGCGCGGCGGTGCGGTAAACGAAGATCAGCTATTAGCATCCTGCTACCGTAATTCTCTCATACAAGCCTCTATACTGGGCTGCAAAACCGTTGCATTCCCATCGATCAGTACTGGCGTTTACCATTTTCCATTGCATCGAGCAGCATGTATCGCCATCGCTACCATACTCGAATATCTGCAAGCACATAATGAAATCACCTGTGTAACCATGGTTTGTTTTGATACCACTACTTTGGCTGCATATCAACAAGCACTTGAGGAAACGGAGCAGCAGCATGGCTAAAAATCCGCATCAAAAGCTGAAACTTCTCTATTTACATCAAATCTTGCTGCAAAAAACCGATGAAAACCACAAACTAAACATGGACGATATTCTGCGTGCGCTGGCATGTTGTGGCATCGAAGCGGAGCGTAAAAGCATCTATTCAGATATCGCAGCTCTGCAAGATTTTGGACTAGACATCATTTTGCAGCGTGGCCCCGGAGGTGGTTACTATGTTGCCTCTCGAGATTTTGAACTGCCGGAACTCAAGTTGTTGGTTGATGCTATCCAGTGCTCGCGATTTATTACGCAAAAAAAATCCGATGAATTAATTCACAAAATCGAATCTCTTGCCAGCGAACCGCAAGCACGTGTTTTGCAGCGCCAGGTCTATATTGCCGACCGTATCAAAACCATGAACGAGAGTATTTATTATAACATTGATACACTTCATGCCGCCATATCAGCCGGTGTGCAGATTACCTTCCAGTATTTTGAATGGGTGCTTAATTTCAGCGTGCAGGATAGAATCCAGAAGCGATATCGTCATGATGGTGCACGATATCAAGTCAGCCCATGGGCATTGACCTGGGATGATGAAAACTATTACATGATTGCCTATGAAGCGACTTCAAACTCCATCCGCCACTATCGGGTAGACAAAATGGAGCACATCGCATTGACCGAACAACCACGCGAAGGCCAGAGCCTTTTCCACGACCGGTTCAATCCGGCAGACTATTCCCGTAAGATTTTCGGCATGTTTTCTGGTGAAGAAAAAATTGTGCGTCTGCGATGTGAAAACCGGTTTATTGGCGTACTACGTGATCGATTCGGCGCAGGACTCATGGTGCAACCCTTAGAGGATGGATATTTTGCAGTCAATGTCACGGTTGCTGTCAGCCCCCATTTCTTCTCCTGGGTTTTTGGTTTAGGAGGCGGCGTACAAATCATGGAACCGCAAGATGTGCGTCAGCAGTTTCAGCAACAGTTAAAACAACTCCTTGATTAAATCCGTTTTATTGTACTTTTCCTTTGATATACTATGTACATCAAAGGAAAGGAGAACCGCAAATGAACTGCTCGATGGAATATGTAAACGGACATATTGAGGTATATGATGAAAACGGCGAGTTTCTGTTTTCCGCCGATAATAAGCAGGAAGCGCTCAGCGAACTTGCCTCTGCCGCATGAAACAAATATACAGCAGGGCTGTGGGAAATCCCACAGCCCTGCTTTTTTATGCCCCAAATACCTGTTCGGCAAAGTGAACAGTTGCCATTGCATCGCGTGCATAACAATCTGCGCCAATAGAATCTGCATATTCCTGTGTCAACACGGCACCGCCGACTACAATTTTTGTATCCGGCTTTTCCGCCCGGAGCAATCGAATAGTCTGCTCCATGCTGACAACAGTAGTTGTCATCAATGCGCTCAACCCTACCAGTTGAATGTTCTCTTGTTTTGCTGTATGCACAATCAACGCAGGATCGACATCCTTCCCGAGGTCAATCACTTGATAACCGTAGTTTTCCAGCAACACCTTTACAATATTCTTGCCGATATCATGAATATCACCCTTTACCGTTGCAAGAATAATCTTTCCACGAGTCTGCTGCGGCGCGCCACGCATCGCGTCTTTCACTACCTCGAATGCGGCTTTTGCCGCCTCTGCACTCATCAATAACTGAGGGAGAAAAATCGTTCCTTTTTCAAAGCCCTTGCCAACGCGATCCAACGCCGGTATCAGTTCAGTATTGACAATTTCCAGCGGTTCGGTTTGTACGAGCGCCTCACGAGTCGCCTGTGCAGCGCGCTCGCTCAATCCCCTCTCTATGCTTTCGCCCAGCGTCATATCTGCGCCAGTTGATGTACCTTGCAGCACTGCTGCCGGCTGATTGCCATAGGCTGCAATATACTCGCTGCACTGTGTGTCCTGATTGGTCAGCGCAAGAAATGCACGATAGGAGCGCATCATTGTTTCTGCGTTGGGATTGATAATTGCGCAGGACAACCCGTTTTGCAGTGCCATAGTAAAGAAATTAGCGTTGATAATCTCTCTCTGCGGTAAGCCAAAAGAAATATTGGATACACCTAAGATGGTATGCCCGCCCAACTCATCTCGAATCCGTCGCAAAGTTTCCAGCGTGACAAGTGCCGATCTGCTATCTGACGAAATCGTCATCGCAAGCCCATCAATTACAATATCATCACGCGAAATACCGTATACTTCCGCTGTTTCATAAATTTTTCGGGCGATTTGCACCCGACCTTCCGCTGTGTCCGGAATGCCGTTCTCATCCAGTGCCAGTCCTACAACCACACCTCCATATTTCTGTACCAACGGAAATACAGCCCGCATGCTCTCCATTTTACCGCTAACCGAATTAATCATGGGTTTGCCATTATACAACCGCATCCCACGCTCCATCGCTTCCGTATTGGAGGTATCGATTTGCAACGGGAGTGCCAGCACACTTTGCAGGCGAGACACGACCGACTCCATCATCTTCGGCTCATCAATTTCAGGAAGACCGACATTTACGTCCAAAATATGTGCGCCGCTGTCTTCCTGTGTGAGACCTTCAGTCAGAATATATTCAATGTTATTGTCGCGCAAGGCCGCTTTGAATTTGCTCTTGCCCGTTGGGTTGATCCGTTCACCGATAATCACTGGCTTTTTCCCGATCTCTACTGCCTGCGAAAAGGATGAAACAACCGAACGATGCTTCTGAACAACCGGCATTATAGGTTTGTTTTTGCAATTCGCGATCATGCGATGAATATGATCGGGCGTCGTACCGCAGCAGCCGCCTAACACCTGTACACCCATATCCGCGATTTCTGCCATAAGTTGTGCAAATGTATCCGCGTCAATATCAAAAACGGTTTTTCCATTCTCACTGCGCGGCAAACCAGCATTCGGATTGACAATAATCGGCAACGAGCTAACCTGCGTCAATCGCTGCACGATCGGCTTCATCTGCTCCGGTCCCAACCCGCAGTTGACGCCCAGTGCATCTACACGCAAGCCCTCCAGCATCGCCACCACCGAGTCCACTGTGCCGCCGGTCAGCATCTTACCATTTTCATCAAAAATCATTGTGACGAATATCGGAAGGTCACAGTTCTCCTTGGCTGCCAGCACAGCGGCTTTCGCCTCATAGCTGTCGCTCATGGTCTCAATCAGGACCAGATCTGCCCCCGCTGCCGCACCGATGCGGATCACTTCACCAAACAGCTCGACTGCACGCTCGAAAGGCAAATCTCCCATCGGCTGAAGGAGGCGGCCAGTCGGTCCAATATCAAGCGCAATGAAAGCATCACTCCGACCAGACAATGCCCGCGCTTTTTTGGCATGCAGAACAGCTGCTTCCACAATCTCCCGTAAATTATCCGGATATTTCAGCGCATTGGCACCAAAGGTGTTGGTATTGATAATATCACTTCCGGCCTCCAAATAGCCGCAGTGCAACGCCACAATCTCCTCAGGATGCGTCAAATTCCATGTTTCCGGTAATTCTCCCGCAGCAAGACCATGTTCTTGCAAAATTGTGCCGGTACCGCCGTCAAAAAATAGCCATTCCCGGCCCAGCTTTTCTTTTATATTCATCGTTATCTCCTAAACGCACAATCGTTTTTTTCACATTCCTCGCAACCTTTTCGATGACAGGGCTGTCGTGAATTAGACAGACCAATCACTGCCGTTACAGACTTAATCGGCACGAGCAAACAGCTTTCGGTAACCGTTAACCCTATTTTTCTTGGTGTGTCCAGCAGACGGCTAAAATCCCGCTGATGTTCAATTTGGAAATCCCCATATCCAGGACTGAAACGCGGGCGGCAATACAACCCGACCCGCTCCGCTTCCTGCCGCAATGTGTCATTGACCTCATCACAATAGGCCTCGATCATAGCTGCCGCAACCGCCTGATATATGACCGCATCGCTCATCCGCACCGCACTAGCACGAGAAATTAAACGATCCACACCAATCCCCAGCGTTGCTGCCATCAAATAAACACTGGTACAGCCTTTAAGCGTACGGGATAGGTTTTTACTGCGAATAAATATATCTGCTAATTTGAGTGTGCCTTCCACTGGATGATCCAGTGGAAACGCCTGAAAAACCGATTTGGGTGCTACCACGTTCTGTAGCTCCTCTGCACATCGGTCAAGGCTCTGCTGCACAGCCTCATCCGGCTGCACATTATTGCGATATCCCAAGTATCGCAGTGCTTCGCTGCGTTCAAATTCAATCATTTGAGTATCTCCGACAGACTGGCCTGAATACCAGCTGCAACTTCCGGCTTGTTCATCGAATAGACATGAATATGATTAACACCATTTGCAATCAGATCGATAATCTGCTCGGTTGCATAAATGACACCGGCCTGCTTCATCGCCTCCGGATTCTCACCGAAGCGATCAACGATTGCCTTGAAGCGTTCGGGCAGATAGGTTCCCGACATCGAAGTGATACGCTTAATCTGCTTGACATTGGTTACCGGCATGATTCCTGCAATGACCGGCACGGTAATCCCTTTTTCACGAATGCGATACAGAAAATTATACAGAATATTGTTGTCAAAAAACATCTGTGTGGTCAGAAACTCGCATCCAGCATCCACTTTTTCCTTCAAATGCAGAATATCCTCCGTTTTGTTGGCTGCTTCCACATGTCCTTCGGGATAACATGCGCCGCCAACGCAAAAGTCTCCCTGTGATTTGATATCCCGCACCAACTCTGCAGCATAATGATACTCATTTTCCGGTGCCCCACCTGCCGGAATATCACCGCGCAGCGCAAGCACATTTTCTATGCCATGCTGCTTGAACTTCTCCAGCATAGCGGATACATGCTGCCTTGTAGATGAGACACATGTCAAATGTGTAAGTACATTCACGCCATATTGCGCATGAAGATCTGCCGCAATCTGAACCGTATGTTCACTGGTACCACCGCCGGCGCCATAAGTAACGCTCATAAAATCCGGGTGCAGCGCTGCAATTTCCTGCGTTGCTCGTGCAACCGATTCATAGCTGCTGCTTGTCTTTGGCGGGAATACTTCAAATGACAGCGTGACTTTATCTTGCTTCAAAATATCTGAAATCTTCATAGCGCATATCTCCTGCATTGCTTTTTCAATTAGTATATCACAATTCCTACCTTTATTTCCAGACTTAAATACGCTATAATAAATTTAAACGGAGGGATAAAATTGACGGGTATGCTGAAAAACTGCAAATTGTGTCCACGTGCATGCGGTGCGGATCGCACGCGAACACGCGGCCTATGCGGTGCCAACGACCAGATCGAAGCCGCGCGCGCCAGTCTGCACCTATGGGAAGAACCACCAATTTCCGGCGAACACGGTTCCGGTACAGTATTTTTTTCACACTGCTCTCTCGGATGTGTGTTCTGCCAAAACCGTGGGATCAGTCGGCGAGATGGTTTTGGAAAGCCACTCTCCTCCGAAGAGTTGGCACAAACCTTTCTATCCCTCGCGCAACAGGGCGCGCACAACATCAATCTCGTGACCGGCGTGCATTATGTGCCGCAAATCATCCAAGCATTATCGCTTGCCCGCAGCAGAGGACTACATCTTCCCGTCGTATATAATTCCAGCGGCTACGAATGCTCGGAAACACTTCGTCTACTGGAAGGATATGTAGACATCTATTTGCCCGACTATAAATATTACAGCAGCTATTATGCTTCCCGCTATTCTCATGCCGAGGATTATCGTGAGATTGCGGTTGCAGCCATCACTGAAATGCTTCGTCAAACAGGCGCACCACAGTTTGACGATAACGGACTATTAATCCGGGGAACGATTATTCGTCATCTAATGCTGCCGGGCCTTTCCAACGACACTGCACAAGTACTACGAGACATCGCCACCCGTTTTGGCGATACCGCATTGGTGAGTCTGATGCGTCAATATACGCCCTTTGACATGCAGGATTGGCCCGAACTAAACCGAACTATTACAGACAGCGAATACGCAGATGCCTGTGAACTGTTTCGCTCTCTTGGGCTGGGTGGTTTCTTCCAGCATTCAGAATCTATTAGTAAAAGTTTTATTCCCGCATTTGACGGCTTTGGATTGGAGGATTGTAAATCATGAAAACCGTTCTTTCGATTGCCGGAACCGATCCGACCGGCGGCGCAGGAATTCAAGCAGATCTGAAAACGATTGAAGCGCACGGTCTTTTTGGAATGAGCGTGATAACAGTTGTGATTGCCCAAAACACCACCGGAGTTTTCGGAATGCAGCCAATTTCCGCTTCTTTAGTAGAGAAGCAGATTGACTGTGTATTTGACGATATACGTCCGGATGCAGTCAAGTTGGGCATGCTCTATAATGCAGAAATCATTCACGCAACCGCGAAACGACTGCATGCACATCATGCACAGAATATCGTTCTTGATCCTGTCATGATGTCCTCTAGCGGTCATAATCTTCTTCGACCAGATGCCGCGAAGGCTCTTATCGAGGAAATATTTCCGCTTTGCACACTTATCACACCCAATTTAGCGGAAGCGGCAGCGCTTTCCGGCTCTTATATCTCAACAAAAGTGCAGATGGAACAGGCTGCGAGGCAAATTGCAGAAAAAACAAGCAGTGCAGTGCTTGTCAAAGGCGGGCATTTATCAGATTGTGCAGATGACCTATTATTCGCTGAGGACCAAATGCATTGGCTTCCGGCTACCCGTATTAACAATCCCAACACCCATGGTACAGGCTGTACACTTTCATCTGCTATCGCCTGCGGACTGGCACAAGGTATCTCACTGACTGGCAGCGTTAAACGTGCAAAACGTTATCTGACCGCTTGTATCCAATATGGCCTTGATTTGGGACACGGCTCCGGTCCCTTACAGCACAAAGTAAAATGGGAATAATATTCATACGTTCGTAACCAACGCGCTATAAAAAAAGTCCGGCTAACGCCGGACTTTTTCGTTGTATCTTTTTATCCAAAAATCTGTGGCCGCACCGTTTGGCACACAAGTGACCACATTCAGAATATACGTTGGTATGGCGCCGCAGAACTCTTTCGTTCTGCGGCGTCTCTTCCGCTGTCCTTAAGAGGCAAGAATTATACGAATCTTACCGCCATCTTCAGCAGACTTGTTTGCATACAGTCGGAAAGAAGTATAGTTAGCCCTTGCGTTTTGCAAAGACACAAACTCGTTCCGCGCAGAAACATACACGCCAACATTGCTCGCCAATGCATAATACCCATCCTTTGTTCTCACACCGGATGAACCGTCAAATGCTGCAAGATCAACCGTATCTATCAATTCCAGCTTCTGCGTTGCAAGCGAAGAGTTTACCACATTTTCGTTTATGGAGTAGCCTTTTGGTATGCCAACCGGAACACCACTTGATACCCCGTCCAGTGCCAGCACTCGATAAACTTCTTCAGCACTGCCAGAACCATCCCAATATTTCAGTCTGACAAAATATGTTTTCGAATCATCATCTACACGGTTTTCGCCATTGGCAATGCCATACATCCAACTTTCGCCCGTAACATCACCAAGTATGATATTCGTCACGGTACCAGCACTATCCGTAACCGTATAGCGAATTTGACTGGAAGCCACTGTTGCTGACACAATATCTGAAGTTTTAATTGCGTTCAGTGGTGCACCGGTCAAGACTTCTTCATACACCTTAACATTAGAAGAAACCGTACGGTCGCCCAACTTGCCGTCAGCAATCGACCATGCACCAGATACTTTACCGCTGAGAGATTTAACACTCAAAGATGCCTTGCCATCAGAGGATTGCGCAACCACAACTGCACGGCCAAGCATGCTGCTTAGTTCATCAGCATCGACAGCAATATCCCGTAATGTAAGGCCATTAAACAACGCAACAGTTGCCGTGGCACCATCCTTAACATTTGTAACAATGCCCTGCATATCTGCACTTACATCACGTTTCGGATAGGCTGCTACAACATTTCCTTCCGTATCAAACAAAAGCGTAATGTAATCCTTCAGTTTAATGTTTGCAAAAGTCGCCGCTGCGCCATCTGAAATAGAATAATTTTTTCCGTACATGGTAACCGTTTGGGGATAGCTAAACGTAGGCGTACCATTTTGATATTGACCGCTGAGTTTCATATCCGAGACAAGCGCTTGCTTGTTCACCGTATCCAACGTAATCACATCGTATTTTTTTAATCTGGTTCGATCAACTACGGTTCCGTTCTTAACAATTTGATATTCATCCGGGATATTCACAGAAGTAGCAACGCCATAGACAAACGAGTTGCCGCCGGATGCGGATACACGAGGCAGAACGGCCATCAATTCCAGAGAACCATACTCATTATAGTAGCAATTCAAGGTGTCCCCTACTTGAATCGTAGACCACATTTCTGCAAATGTTCCCAGCTTTCTGCCTTCTCTGGACACATACACATTGGTGTCTCGATTGGGGTGTAAGGTTTGCAGATCGGTTTCAATGCCATTGGCCGATACATCGGTTACCGAATACGTTTCCACCTTATTACTATTGGGGATGATTCCTACAGCAGCCTTTTCGCCTTCCTTACTGATCACAATCGTGCCACATACACCAATCATGCTCTTATCTAAGGTTCCCGCGGTTTTTCTCGGTGTTTCACTCACCGCCCCACCTTCATAGAAAATAGCCTCATTTGCTGCAAGCGAACTGTCTGTATCACTGGTTTCCAGTAAAATACTGTCCTTGATCGTTGCAGAAGCAACACGCTCCAGCAGCAGGCCACCGTCATTTCCTTTTACCTCTGCTCCTAATGTGTTAAGCAGCATGATCGCTGCATCCGATCGCTTCACCGATGCCTTATCATCCGATAATGACACACCTTTGGTCAATCCAAGCGACCGCGCACGCGCAATATAATCGTCAGGCCAGAACGGTCCGACATCGGCTTCCTTGTATCCAAGCATGCGCAGCAACATAGTGCACACTTCACCATAAGTTACAATTTTATCCGGTCCAAACGTACCATCCGCATATCCACGGATGATTGCCTGCTCCTTCAGGTCCGGATGCCGAACCGCAGCATTGATATACTGCGCTGCCCAGTGTGTTTTTTTTACATCCGGAAAAATTGTATAACTGCCATAAGCGCTGACATCCGAAAAGCCCATTGCAGTCACCGCTAGTTTGCAGAACTGAGCACGTGTCAGTGAACTGTCTGGGTCAAAACGATTATTACCTACCCCCTGCATGATGCCAAGTGCATCAAGGACAGAAGCTGTCTGCGCCAGTTTGCCATCAGAAATATCAGTGAATGCAGCAGACACAGGAGAAAAAACAAATAAAATAACCAAAAGAATGCTTATAATTTTTCTTTTCAAGGTCGCTCACCTCGCTTTATTGCGTACGCAGCGCATCAACCGGCTGCAAATTAGAAGCTTTATTCGCAGGATAAAGCCCGAAAATGATACCTATCAATGCAGAAAACAAAAACGCGCCAAGGATCAATCCGAATGACGGTAAAACCGTAAACTGTTCTATGGTAGGCATATAACTGCTTGACATCTGCTGCATCAATAGCAGATTACCCAAAATAGCGGATAAAAAGCATCCCAACACAATGCCAATAATGCCGCCAAAGCATGACACAACTGCCGCTTCCACCAAGAATTGTCCAATAATATCGCGCTTTCGTGCGCCAATTGCCATACGAATGCCAATTTCCCGCGTTCGTTCCGTCACAGAAACCAGCATAATGTTCATGATACCAATGCCGCCTACCAGCAGAGAAATGCCGGCGATACCGCCGCCAAGCAGCGCAAACATATTCGCTGAAGCCTCAGACTGTTCCTGCCACTGGCTGTTTGAATATGCACTGAAATATCCTCCGTTGGACTCGCAGCGGCCCTGCATAAAACCAGGCAGCAGAGTATCCGTCAATTCTGAGATATCATCCTTACTCGCCGCCTTAATAACATATTGCTTATCCGACATGCCGCTCATGCTCATCATGCTGTTCTGCAATGTGTAGGGGAATACAATCAACTGGTCTTCTGTGTTAAGTTTTCCTTCATACTTTCCGGCATAGACGCCTATCACTTCAAAGCTTTTACCGCCGATTCTCAGTTTTTGTCCCAGCGGGCTCATGGCTCCGAAAAAATATTTTTGCAGCGTTTCACCGATAACACAGACACGTGCCCTGCTTTCGCAATCGTCTTTGGAAAGGTCACGTCCGATGGAAATGCTCCGGCTTGTAACCTCTCCATAATCCTGATTGCCAAAATACATATAAGTCATACCATTTTCGTTGGTCAGCTTTTGGCGACGATATTGGATACCATCGCTCTGCCAATCATAATATTGGCTTTGCGGTGACCATGCAACCACTTTATCTGCAAGATCTGTATCCAGATACTCTTCAAAGTCCTGCCAGTCCCGGCTTTTGGCCCCATAGCCATATACATCAATACGGTTCACACCCATCGCTTCATATTGCAAACGCTGCAATTTAGTACCGCCTTGGATATAAGCAACAATCGCAATAACTGAAGCCACGCCGATAATAATACCGAGCATCGTCAAAATGGAGCGAACCTTGTTATTCATAATAGACTTAAACGCCATTCGGACGGTTTGAAGCCAATTCATACATCCAATCCTCCTTTCGAGGGAGCATCGGAAATGATATGTCCATCTTGAATTGTGACAATCCGCTTTGCCATTTGTGCCAGATGATTATCATGTGTAATCAGGATAATCGATGTTCCCTGCGCATTTAATGTAGAAAGCTGACGCATGATTTCCAGACCCGATGCAGAATCCAAGTTGCCTGTCGGCTCGTCAGCCATGATAATAGGTGGATTGGCCGCAACCGCACGTGCAATAGCAACGCGCTGTTGCTGTCCGCCAGACATTTCTCCCGGTCGATGATCCATTCGCTTTTCCAGACCAACAGAAATGAGTGCATCAGTGGCCAATTGTCTGCGTTCTTCTCTGCTCATACCGCGATAAATCAGAGGTAACTCAACGTTTTCCAGAGCAGTAAGTGCTGGAATTAAATTGAAACCTTGAAAGATGAAACCGATTTCCCGGTTTCGAATACCGGAAAGCACAGATGGTTTCATATCACTGACCGCTTGACCATTTAAATAATATGTACCATAAGTCGGAATATCCAAGCATCCCAGAATATTCATCAAAGTCGATTTTCCTGAGCCGGATTGTCCCAAGATACAGAGAAATTCTCCCCATTTCACCTTCAACGAAATATTATCCAAAGCGCGGACTTCATTTTCCCGACCTTCATTATAAATTTTACTCATTTGCCGAACATCGATCAACAGATCAATTGCTGCCGCTCCCTGCTCTGCAACATCCGGCTGAGGCGCTTTTTTCCAAAACATAGCGCCCTCCTTACCCAACGGCCATAACAGCGCCGCCGGACTCCATATTCATATCAGCATACATATCCTGCGGCCCTGCAAGGAACACCGTAGTTCCCTCGTCAATACCCCAAAGGATTTCCGTATTAGTAGAATCCGCAATACCTACCTCTACCGGCACTAGTACAAAGCCTTCAGGTATACCCTCTGTTCCCTCCGGAATCGGCAAAGTTTCGCTAAACGGAATTTCTTCACCGTTTTCATCAGTAAGAGGCTTGGCAAAAACCGCAGTGCCGCTGTCTGTATTTACAATGGCACGCGACGGTACCATGAGACAATCCATGGACGATGCCGTTGTGATTTTAAAGTCCACCATCATACCGCTGTAAATAGATTGCCCTTCAATGGGGTCGATTGCAATAACGGCACGGAAAGTCGGCATACTGCCCTGTCCACCACCGCTGCTGTCCTGTGTCGGTTCCAGTGCGACAGAATCCACTGTACCGGTCAAAGTTAACTGAGAACCATCATAATTAGACATGCTCATCGTTGCCGATTGACCAGGCTGCACAGCACCTACATCCGTCGACAGAATATCGGCGTTGACAACAATATCATTGAGATCTGCCACTACTATCAATGCATCCGTGCCACTTACATCTTGATCCGCTACCGCATTAACACTGACCACAACACCGTCAATAGGCGATTCAATCGTAGCATTTTGAATCAATTTTTTCAGCTCTGTAATCCGATCCTGCTTATCCTTAACCAGCTTCTGCGCTGTAGTAACACCGTTTTTCGCTGTGGTAACACCGTTTTGTGCACTTTTCACTTCATCTTGCGCCGAGTCACTGGTCAGGCGCATAATTGTGGCGCCACTGCTATAGCTGTAATAATCAATTCCATTGACCGCACTGATCTCACCGCTGACTTGTGCAGTGACAGCTTCTTCCCGGCTATACTCCAGCGTACCGGATTCCGCAGGATATACCGTTCCCGCATTGCCGGCAGAAATTGTTGCCGTCGCCACCATGCCTTTGGTCAAGGTTCCCGGATTCTGCATAGAAACTACAACACGGAACATCTTAACGCCGTCTGCAGAAATTTTTTCAGATTTTTCTACAGAAGAAACCGTGCCGGATATTTCACTCATCGCAGAAGGAATAGAGACAGTAGCAGACTGTCCGCTTTGAATATCATTCATATATGCAGAGCTGAAGTACAGCGAAAGAGTCATCTTACTGTCGTCCACCATATGGCCGATGACCTCCCCTTCGCTGATCTGCTGACCAACACGATATGTTGTCGTATTCCCTTCAGAATCCGACACGGGGATAATTTTACCGGTAAACGGCGCAGTAACATTCAATTTGCTCAGCTTCTTCTGCGCAGCATTTAATGTATTTTGAGCCTGTGTCACCTCGGACTGCGCAGCGGTGACCGAACGTTGGGCCTCTGCCAATTCATTCTGTGCGGTTTCTAATTCCTGACGGGTTTCCGTCGGATTCACCACAATCAGTTTATCACCCTTCTTGACCTCATCGCCCACTTCAACCAGAACGTCGGTTACCTTACCTTTTAAATCTCGGCCAAGCTCCTCACGTTTTTTTGCTGCCGTGACACCGCTGCCCTCAATATAGGTTTCCAACATGCCACGGGTGGCCTCAGCTGTTGTTTCCCCTTGCAATTCAGTACCTGTATTGCGGGTTTTCCATACCAAAAAGATGCCGGCAGCAAGCAGCAAAACGATTGCTGCTATACCAATACCAATACGCACCCCTCTGCTAAGACGACTTTTCTTTTTATTCATCTTATCAGCATATTTATTACGCTTCGGTACAGCTGGGTTTTCTCCTTCTGCCTTACTCTCTGTTGACGGGGCCGCTACCTTACCGCCTGGTTTGGCGACATGCGCACCGCCTTTTGAAACCGGCTGAGACTTCTGCTTATTTTCTTCGCTCATAACAGTGTTCCTTTCTTTTCTCTATCCTAAATTGTACACATGGAAATTTTGCACAGAGTTCCTATTCAACATCTGCCCTTTTCGGCAACCATCTATGATTCCATAAAGCATTTGAAAAAAGAATACACCTTTTCCGGTAATTCCTCCAATGCACCGTCATTGACGAAAATGCCATCATATGTATAATTTTTGACACCATCATCCGATCGGTTTCCCAGAGTACCACGGGTCTGTTCCAGCACTGGTCTTTGCACCAAAACAGTCTTGCAGTCCCCACTGACCGCTTCGCGGAAGCGCATAATTGCTTCCGGCTCCCGAATGTGAACAAATAAGATTTCCGCATCACTTTGCACGAAATCCTGATATTGCTCCATACAATACCGGAATGGCAGATCATTAAATTCTGTGCATATTTCCTTGAGCTGGGACAAAAAACGTCTAGCTTCCGGCGTTTTAATCCCATCCCATCCTGCTGAACGTGCTACTTGAAGAATCGGAGTGATCGAGGATATGTTTTTCACCTTCCAAAAAGCAGCTGCCATTTCACAAATCGTATCTTTTCCGACACCGCCGCTGCCATTGATTACAAACACATGCTGATGCATTACGCCGTTCCTCCAACGCACATTTTAACTAATATAGTTTATCATAAGATATAACACGTTGCAAGCAGTGGAATCATAGAATCCATTCAGAAACAGCCCGCCAAAACCTGGCGGGCTGTAAACCTATCACTTTTCTGTTTTTGGATCTGTAATAACTTCTTTGAACGAAGTGGCCAAACCAGCAAGAGCTTGAATTTCACTGGGAATAATGATTTTGGTGGACTTGCCGTCTGCCGCTGCGCTGAATGCTTCCAACGATTTCAACTTGATAACCTGCTCAGACGGTGCGGCATCATTCAGCATTGCAATAGAGTCTGCCAGCGCCTTTTGCACGGTCAACAATGCTTCCGCTTCGCCTTCCGCCTCCTTTATCTTAGCCAAACGATTGGCTTCCGCCGCAAGAACGGTTGCTTCCTTTTCACCTTCCGCAACCAGAATTGCGGACTGCTTTTTGCCTTCCGCAACCAGAATGGATTCACGACGCTCGCGCTCTGCTTTCATCTGCTTTTCCATAGATTCCTGAATCGCAGCCGGCGGAATGATATTTTTCAGTTCCACGCGATTTACCTTGATACCCCATGCATCCGTCGCTTCATCCAAAATAGAGCGCATCTTAGTATTGATGATATCACGGCTGGTCAGCGTCTGGTCCAGTTCCAAATCGCCGATAATATTTCGAAGCGTAGTAGCTGTCAAATTTTCGATTGCAGCCATCGGACTTTCGATGCCGTACGTGAACAATTTGGGGTCGGTAATCTGAAAATATACGACTGTATCAATCTGCATCGTGACATTATCTTTCGTGATAACCGGCTGCGGCGGGAAGTCCACAACCTGCTCTTTCAAAGTTACTCTGCGGGCAACCCTTTCAAAAAGCGGTACTTTGATGTGCAGACCGGTATTCCATGTGCACTTATAGGTTCCCAAGCGCTCTACAATATATGCTTTTGCCTGCGGAACAATCACAATATTACTTGCCAAGAAAGCAATCAGCAAAATCGCCAAAACAATCCAAAGTCCATAAATTAAATACGGCATACTATTCTCCTTTACTCTACAGAATCTTATCCTACCTTTTGCACCATGGCCTTTACACCACGGATTGCAACAACTTTTACTGCCACGCCTTCCTCAATGATAGAATCATCAATGCTGCGCGCTGTCCAGATTGAGCCCAAGATTTTAACTGCACCAGTTTCATGAACATTGTCAATCTGTTCTGTTACAATTGCTGTTTCACCAATGATACGATCTGCATTAGTGGGCTCATTTTTTGTTTTTAAAAATTTTCGGCAAAACGGACGAACCAATGCAAGTAATGCCGCGGAAAACAAAACAAATATAACCAGTTGGGAGGAGACTTCCAGCGAGAGGCTGGCTGCAATCAATGCGGCAACGCCGCCAACAGCAAACCATATGGCAGATAAATCCAATGTAAAAGCTTCCACAGCAACGCATATGATGATGACAGCCATCCAGATATAAAGGCTGTTAATTCCGAACAGCATCTATTGATCCCTCCTTTGAAAACAGTATAGCATGAACCTGTCAAATTGTACAGTAAAACCATTATCACCAGACAAACTATGCACGATTCCTGTTAATAATTCTCCCATCATAACACTACAATTTCCGTCGCATCAGACCAATAATACGGAACTACAAATTGCAAAAACGGTGAATCCCCCAAAGGAGATTCACCGTACTGCGTTAGGCTGCTTTCATGGCACCCTCAAAATTTTGCAAGGCATAATTGCTCTAAGCATCTTTACCTCTGTCAAAATTTATAGCGAATAACGTCTTTATATTCCTGATACAGCTTTTGATTCAGTTCATCACCGCCATCCAGATTTGCACTATAAAATATCGGAGGCTTTTTCATTCCCGAATCCACCAGCTTTTGGGTCAGCTCTGCTACAATCGAGTTGAGCATTGTCGCACCAATTACGGTTGATGTGGGCGAAACCTTCTGCTCTATGCCGCTAATTTCCACGCATGCATCACCGACATCACCGTGATTATCCAGTATGATATCTGCCAGCTCGAATAGCCTTTTACCGGAAGCATGGCGAGATGGAACCGACTTGGAGTAGGAAAGATTTGTAACCGCGATTACATAAGTTCCCTTTTCTTTTGCTTCTGCCGCAATTTCTATGGCCACAGGATTGCGCCCGGATACAGAGTGTGCAATGAGTACATCACCCGGGTGGAAATCTGCTTTGTTTTGTGCAAGCGCGTTCCCATAGCCATGGCAGCGTTCCATCTGGCTGGTCAGCGTTATCGGGCTGGAATCCAGCATAAGTTCTCTCCCAAAAATGGGATTGAAGAGCATTAATCCGCCAGCACGATAGTACAATTCCTCACTTAAGATACCTGCATGGCTGGCACCAAAAGTATAAATGGTGGCTTTGCGTTGAATGCAATCGAAAAGCATATCAACCGCCTTTTGCATATTTGCTGCTTCTTTCGTCTCAATAATGTCAAGAAGCTCGTAGATACGCTTTATGTACTTGAAACCCATCGTATCGCACCTTTCGTTTACGCATGTATTGTGGACAAGACAGGTTTAAACGAGCAGGCGTGCAACCAGTCCTTCGATCATTCCCCACAAAGAGAAATCCTGTCCGCCATATACCAGCATCCACTGTTGAATGGTATTGTTAAAGAAGTATGCACCAAAGCCTACCAGGAATACCATGATAACGCCGGAAACTGCCGCACCAATGACACATCCACGTATACCGCCAGTGGCATTACCTACAATGGCAGCACATCCGATTTCAAAGAAACATGTAGACACCAGCGGAATAACAACGGTTGGGAACATACCTGCAGTGAGCAGAATGGTAATAATGGACGAGACCATGGCAACCAAAAATCCAATGACCAGTGCATTGGGCGCATACGGGAAAATAACAGGAACATCAAGAGCCGGAATTGCATTGGGCACAAACTTGTCTGCAATGCCCTTGAATGCAGGGACAATCTCCGCAATCAACATACGCACGCCCTGAAGCATAATGGTAATACCAACACCAAAGTAAATAGCATGGGTGAAAATATATGTAAAGATACCAGTAGTACCATCCGCATATCCCCATACCTGTGCAGGATCATAACCATTAGCCACCAGAAGACCATACATGACGATATATGTAACAGCAATAGCAAAGGAACCGGTGATGGAGATTTCTCTCAAAAATCCAAGAGATGCAGGAATCTTAAGATCCTCGGTAGAGTGATCCTTATTTCCAACTACCTTACCGAGGAGACCGGAAATAACGGACAAGCAGGTAGTGGGGTGGCCAATCGTGAACGAATCATCCCCGGTCACCGCCTTGACGAAGGGACGCATGAGGTTGGGCGAAACCACCATGTATACGGCTGTGAATACAGCAGCCAGAATAATCAGCTTGCCACCGGTGAGCCCGGCATCTACACCAGCCGCAATAAATACATACGGGAACCAGTACAGCATGTGTCCGGTCAGGAATACAGATTTCCAACGTGTAAAACGAGCCACCAGAAGATTGATTGCAAATGCTACAATCATAACAATGCCGATTTCAGTACCATACAGCGTGCCAATGTCCACTGTTTTGGATTCTACTGCTTGTGGCATAATGGTGTTAAAAGCGGTAGATATTCCGTCGATAGAACTGCCCGTGATAAGCCCTGTGCCGGTAGAAAGGATAAAGAAATCAACCGCAGTCATCACGGTTCCTCGGATGATCTCAGAAAAAGATTTCTTTTGCAGGATTAGTCCAATACATGCAATCAAAGCAATAAAGATAGCACCTTGGCCAAAAATCTCATTGATAATAAAATTTAAGACTCCCATAATGTCCTTCCTTCCCGATTCAACTATTCAAGTGTCTGGAAATACGCGAGTGTCTTTTCTTCAACTTCTTTTTTATCCATGAAGTTGTTGAAAACAACAACGGGCACCTTAGCGCGTCCCTCAATTCGCTGCGCGAGCTCCTTAGAGATGAAGATAACATCGCAGTCATTGGCGCAGCAAGTTGCCACGTCTCCGCAGAATGCCTCGATTTCAACATTGTTTTTCTTGGCAATGGCTTCCACGTTCATGCGCAGCATGAGAGAAGATCCGCAGCCGTAACCGCACACGGCCTGAATTTTAGGTTTTTTCATGTAGTTTACCTCCCTTTGTTCTACAGTTAGTCTATTCCTGAAATAAAGAATACAGTTCTTCTTTATTTTTACAGGCTGCAATTTTTTCAACACTGCCGCTGCCCATCAGTGTTTCGGCAATGCCTTGAAGTCGGTCGATGTGAGAAGTGTGATCGGTGCATGCCAGACACATAACCACCGAAACAGGCCCGTTTTCTCTGCCAAAATCAACAGGTTTGACAAAAGTGGCAATGGAAATATCTGAATGAAGCACAGAGGCTCCCGGTGAAGCATGCGCCAGAGCAAAACCAGGCATTAACACAATGTAGGGGCCGAATTTCTCGACGCTTTGAATCATTTGCTGAACATACTCTTCCGTGATAGAGTGGCATTTGACAAGAGGCGCTGCCGAAGTACGTATTGCTTCCTGCCAGTTGGAGGCTGATTGCCCAATTAGGATGTTATCTAAAGATATGTTGGCTGACATAGGGTTCTCCTTCCGCATTGCGTTAATCATGTAATTCTAAAATATCTTGAATTGTAATATGTGTCTCTTTCAATTGTCGCAAATTATGCTCTTTGCCCAGAATGTATGCGAGATTAATCAATTCGCTGTCTTCCTTGCGGTTTTTGATTCCCAGCACCACCACTGCACATACCCGTTTTCTATCAAAGTTTCCGAAAATGACTGGTCTTTTCAAAAGAAGCAGCGCAGCACAGTTTCTTCGTATTCCATCATTTACCCCTGCGTGAACATAAGCAATTTCTGGTGTAAGAACCATATAGGTTCCATAATTATTTACTGCGTTTATCATCTCATCAACATATCGCTGTTCAATGTATCCACGTTTCAGCAAAGGCGCGGAGGCTATTTTGATAGCCTCATTCCATGAATTACATTTATCAAGAACTTGTATGTTTTCGGGCAGAATATAGTTGCCGACGCAATGTCTATCCATCTGAGAGGAATAAGACTTGAGGAAAGTAGAACACATAAGAGAGTAGGAATCGTGATACAATTTCTGACGTATTCGCTCCAAGTCTTTTTCGGGTAACAACGGATCTACCACAATTACAGGAAGACGTTCGTGAGAAAAGTCATTAGCAGATATAATTAAATCAATTTTGTTGGTTTGCAAATATTTTTCTACTGCATCCAAAGAACATGGCCCCCATACATTGCAGTCGGGAAATGCCTGCTCAAGTCGGAGCTTTAATACTGCGCTTGCAGCCAGACCATAGGAACAGACAATCAATACGTCTAAGGATACATTTGTTTTGATGCTTGTCTCATAGATAGAGGTCAAGTACATGGCGATATACGCGATCTCACTTTCATCAAAGGCGATTCCATACTTGTCTTTTATTTTACACATTTCTTCTGAGGTAAACTCAAACATCAAAGAAACCGATAATTTAATTTCGTTCAACAGTTCATTGTGTATGTGAATTTGGTTACGAGTACGGTAAATAGCTGCTCTAAGATGAACCGTAAGTCCATCAATCATCTCCCGAAGGGCATCTTGCTCAATGGGATGCACCTTGGCAAGCGACGAAATCAATTCCTGAGAAATCATTTGAGCTTCATCGGGAATGCTTGCAGCCGATGTAGACTGACTGGTTCTTTCGGACTGAATCAGGGAACAAATAAAATATTGTTCAGACTGAGGAACGAAGTATTTTGCAATCACTTTTTTGAGTTCAGAGTCATCTTTATATACCCAGTCCGTTCTCAGTGAATGTCCGCTGTTAATACGACTTAAGGTATAGGAAAGAATGAGTTGGACACGGTTATAGTCAATGAACTGTATTTTCTTTAATTCCTGAATCTCATTGATGATTTGAGAAGCAGTATGAAAATAGGGCTGAAGAGATGAATGTTTTGAAAAAATCTTATAGATTTCTTCTTTGCACAACTGCATGCCCAGCAACTCCAAAAACTGAAACCGAATACATTTTTCCTCACCCTGTAGCTGCAACCCTTTGCCCGGAACCTTTTCAATCGTAAGAGTATGTTTGCTCAGTCTTTGCTCCAATGTCTCAAACTGATTAATAACAGTTTGTCTACTGACAAGGCAGACATCTGCTAATTCCTGAAACGTTGTTGTCTCATTAAGAAGCAACAAGGCAATGGATAGATTTTCCCGTTCCTGTTTCCCATAGAATCTGGTATCGGCAGTTTGCAGGAGTTTGTTCAGCGTCTGCCTTTCTTGATGAGGACAATCAAGGAGAATACCCTTGCCTGGCTTTCGTGTCAGAGAGAGATTGGCTTGCTTTCCCATTCTGCCGCAGGAATGGCAGTACACCGTTTCCGCTGACAAGGGAAAGCAATTCAAAATCTTAAAAGAGCTTATGCACCGCGCAGACGTTTCCGACGTGGTGAACGCCTGCGACGCAGGACGCGAGGGAGAACTCATTTTCCGTTTTGTCTATGAAGTTGCCGGGTGTAAAAAGCCCATGCGCCGCCTTTGGATTTCCTCAATGGAAGAAAGCGCAATCAAGGCGGGCTTTGCTTCCCTCAAAGACGGACGGGAGTATGAACACCTCTATTCTTCTGCACTTTGCCGCGCAAAAGCAGACTGGATAATCGGTATCAATGCCACCCGCCTGTTTTCCTGTCTGTACGGTAAGACCCTAAACGTGGGGCGCGTGCAGACACCGACCTTAAAAATGTTGGTTGACCGGGACGCAGCCATTACCACATTCAAGAAAGAAAAATACTACCATGTGCGCCTTATGCTCTCCGGCGCGGAAGCCGTAAGCGAACGATTTTCCAACCGTTCCGAAGCCGATACCTTGAAAACTGCTTGCGAAGCTGCACAGGCGGTTTGTGTTTCCATTACCAACGAAAAGAAAACCGCTGCACCCCCGAAACTCTTTGACCTTACCAGTTTACAGCGGGAAGCCAACCGTATTTTCGGCTATACCGCAAAACAGACCCTTGACCTTGCACAAGCCCTGTATGAAAAGAAACTTTTGACTTATCCGAGAACGGACAGCGCATATCTGACCGACGACATGGGCGATACGGCGGCGGACATTATCAAGCTGCTTTGCGAAAAGTTTTCCTTTATGGCAGGCGCGGCGTTTTCGCCGGACGTGAAAAAGCTCTTGAACAGCAAAAAGGTATCAGACCACCACGCAATCATACCCACAATGGAGCTTGCAAAGACCGACCTTGCCGCACTTCCCGAAAGTGAAAGAAATATCCCCGATGAACGGGAAACAGGCGAAACAATCCGAACACCGCGAGGGACGTTCTATGTAACCGATATGAGCCGCGAGCAAATGGAAGCCGCCGGATACGGCTTACATCATCAATCCGAGGACGGAAAATATCTGATTATGGGAAATGGTACAAGGGCGTTTGCCATTGCTGCCGAGCAGCCGGAAAAAGCAAACCCCTTAAAGACCATTGAGGACATTGTGGAGCAGAACGACAACAACTTTGACGGGCTTATCAACAACACCCCGCAGACACCTACCGTCGCGGAACTGGAACAGAAAGCAAAGGCGGGCGAGCCGATTTCTTTAATCGACTATGCAAACGCAATCAAGGCAGAGAATGAACAGGGCGAAAAAACGCCCGAAAAGAAACCGTCTATCCGGGCGCAGCTCAAAGCCGAAAAGGAACGAGCTGCGCAGAAAAAGACAGCGAAAACAAAAAATCACGATTTGGAGGTATGAGCATGATGAAATTAACCGTTGAGGAAACAAACCTTTTGAGCATTTACCATGAGGGCGGCAAGGCGCAGCTTATAGAGAACATGACCGCCGCCCTGCCTTACATGGACGCGGATATAAGGGAGCTTGCAGAGCGCACCCTTTCCAAAGTGGACGCTTTGACTGATGAAGAATACGCCGAGCTTTCCCTGTATGCCGCTGATGAAGCATGAGCGCGGTTAAGCGGCTTACGCCGCCCCAAAGCCGGAAAGTCAATGCCCTTGTAAAACGGGAGTGCTGCAACTGCATAGGTGGTAACTGTATCTTGCTTGACGACGGGGAGGAATGTGTCTGCCCGCAGCTCATTTCCTATTCGCTGCTTTGCAAGTGGTTCCGTATGGCGGTGCTTCCCGCCGACACGCTCTTATATGCGGAGCTGATGAATACCGAGGACAAAAAGCGTTGTACCGAGTGCGGTGCGTTCTTTGCTTCAAAGTCAAACAGCGTCAAATACTGCCCGGACTGCCGGAAACGAATTACCCGCAGACAGGCAGCCGAACGCATGAGAAAGCGGCGCGCTCTTGTTACGCGATAGGGGCGAAAAAAGCCTTGTTTTACGGGCTTTTGACAGCCGCTTTCCCATAGGGCAAGGGCTTTATACCTTTTCCCTTAAAAACAGCGTTCTACTGCGTAACATTTCATAACTGCACCCACACAAAAACCGGGGCGCGGATAGTCTTTACTGACTGTCTGCGTCCCGGCTTTTTCTATGCCTGTTTATTGGTTTCTTCTGTTGTCTGTAACTCTTTTTCAATCCTATTGCGGTAATGGGCTTTCCGACGATAGAAATATTTGGCTACTTCCTGTTCCGGTATCCATATCCCCGCAGCTTCTATGTGTTCCATAACAGCGGCAACGATTTTCCAATTATTCCGTTTATGTGGCTCATGCCCTGTTGCTATCCAAAGACGGCGGTATTCTTCATACAGCCATAGGCTGATAGCTTCTTTTTGCCGCTGTTTCAAATGTTGAAATTGTTTATCTGTCCGCAGTAACTTCCCGCCGACCTTTTTATGGTTTTTGGTTCCGATTTTCTGTTTCCTCTCTTTCCATTTCTTCAAGTGGGAATTGCGGGATAGCTTCTAACAGTTTCATTATGAGTGTTTGCCGTAAATCTTCGTCGATTTCCTCTTTTACGCTTCCGTCCGGCTGACGCTTTTTTACCATTGCAAGGCGGTTGATTTCGTCGCTGTAACAATCAAGCACCTTTTCCAACGCCCATTTTTCGCCTGCAACGGCGGCGCATATCGTTTCATAGTCCGGCATTTCCTGTTCCATTCGCTGACACTTCCTTTGCTGAAAATGTATCATTTTGGTTTGTGATTACTGCTTTTGATAGGAACTATTATATCACATAAGCATAAACAAAACTACTCCCCGCGTTCTTTTCCTTTTGCCCGTTCCGGCTCTCTTGGCTGCCGTAAAATACTGTCTATGTTCTGTTTGATAACGTCGTACTCCTTGACCTGTTTTTTCAGTCTGCCATAGTCGGCGTAAAGGGCTTCTTTCTGTTCCTGGAGCTTTTCATATTCTGCTTGCAGCGCGGTGAGGTTCGGGAGCTTGGAAACACCCGCCGCCTTTAATGCCTTTGCCGCTGCTTCATGTAAGATGATTTCACGCTCATGGGCTGCCCGGTAGCTGTCCTTATTCCTTGCCTTGCGGTATGCGTCATAGGCGGGTTTTGTCTTTTGGAACGTGGAAACATTCTTGATAAGCACCGCCATATCCGCAAGCCGTTTTTCCACGCTTTTTAATGCGTCTGCCGCCTGTTCGCTCTCTGTCTGTATCTCTGCGATTTTTGCGGTCAAGTCGGCGTACTGTTCAATCTTGTGTTCTGTAATAAAATTCATAGTCTTAGCCGCCTGTTTCAGATTGTGGATTTTCGCCCATTGTTCATAGCCCCGGCTCTGCGCTGCCTTGATACTGTTTTCAATATCAATGAGCAGGGACACGCCCTGTTCTGTCTTGGGAGCTTTGGCGGTGCGGGTGTGTTTGCCCTCTATCCGTTCTCTGATTGCTTCCTCTGTATAATCTGCGCCGAGGGTTTTCAAACGGGTAAACCGTTCCTGTCCCGGCACTAAGCAGGACACATATTTTCCCCGCTTGATTGTAAAGCCCTCTGCCTGTAACCGCGCGAGCAATTCTTCAAAGTCGGACACTTGGGGGATAAGGGTATCGACGGCAAGTTTTAATTTTGCTTTGGCGGTTTTTTCTTTCTGATATACCACATAATTTTTCCCCTTGCCGCCTTTCTCCGGCACAAGAACGGACAAGCCGTTTTCCCGGCACAGCCTGTCGCTGATGTTGCGTATGCCGTAATAGGTGCGCTTGTTGGAATTGTACTTGTGGTAGTCTACAAAGTTGACCGCACAAAAAATGATGTGGTTATGGATATGCCCTTTATCTATGTGGGTAGTAAGGACGTATTCATATTGCCCCTTTGTTACCGCGTCGGCAAGCTGCTTTCCGATTTCATGGGCTTTCTCATAATCGACTTCCCCCGGCTCAAAAGATTGTATCAAATGGTGGGCGAGGTTGTTTCCTCTGTCAAGGGCTTGCGATAAGGTAAATCCAAACTCAATGTCTGCCGTTTCATAGCTGCACCCGAACGAGGACACCAACATTTTCCCGTCCGTCTTGTCCGGGTTTTGGATATAGTCAAGGGCTTTTTTCAACGTGCTTTTAATAGGCTTAATCTTTGTAACCGCCATATCTCCGCAAGCACCCCCTTGATTTCTTCTATATCCTCTTGGTAAACGCTGCCCGTCGCATTGACGCGCTTTGCAATCTGATTGACATTTGCCCCGATTTTCTGTATCTCCGCTGTCATGGCTTTTATGTCGGCGTGGTCTATCTGAATGATGTACCCGTCGATTGCCATTTTCCGCAAGTAGGCTTCCATGTTCCGGGTAGGGACGAGCTGCATTTTCTGTTCAATCAACGCCCGTTCTTCCTCTGTTACTCTGAATTTGATTTGTACCGTCCGTTTCCTGCCGTTCATCGGCTCACACTCCTTTCCATTCCGAGGGTTTGGGACACTTCCCAACAAGCTGTTTTCAAGCGACGCGCCGCAGCGCAGGAGGGCGAAAATACGGAAAGGGTACCCCTTTCCTATGCTTGCTAAGAAACTTTTTCCCTCAATCTCTACACCACATGGAAAGCATATTTTGCCAACTACAAAGGTGATAAATCAAGAAAATATTACAAAAATGCAAAGAAAAAAATGTCGCAAACAGTTGAAAGTCATAGGAATTTCTTGTATAATTTATAATGTATATATGTATGCGGATTTCCAACATGGAAAGAAATATATTTTTGATTTTCTATGCAAAGGGGGTTGACAATATGTACCTTGTGCAATACAATTTTGACAGACAGACAGACAGACAGACAGACAGACAGAATAGGTCTGTCCTTTTTTGCTGCGCTGAAACAGAATATACATTACATATAGGTGTGTTCTGCCCGTGTTTTTTTCACGGGCGGGACGCGCCTTTTTTTGCTACTTAGCACTAATATACTCCCTATGATACTTCTAGCAGTAATACATACAAAGATATTGTACTAAAATCAAATCTTCTTACTGCATGCAATACAATAATTTAAGGAGGAAGAAAATGGAGCAAAATCATAAGGAAAAAGAAGAATTCAACTTATGGCTTACAGTAAGATTACAAGAGCAGCTCTATGCAATTGATTGCAGGTATGTGGATTCCATTTTTGAAATCACACAAAATATAACAGCCCTGCCAAAAGCAGATGACAGTATTCTTGGATTGATTCATGTAAGAGGAACCATGCTCCCGGTACTGGATTTAAGAAAGCTATTTCAAATGAAAACAGTACAGGAGGAAATGGCGGAATTTCAAGACATGATTTCTTTGATGAAAAAGGATCACATTGATTGGGTAAACACATTGAAGCGTTGTGTGGATACCCAAGAAGAATTTACGCTAGCCACTGACCCACATTGTTGTAAATTTGGACGATGGTACGATCAGTATAAACCTACAAGCCAGGTAGTACAACATTATTTTGGTCAAATCAATGAGCCGCATATCAGATTGCATCAATCTGCTCTACACTGCTTTGCGGCAACTGATGAAGCTGAAAAGCAACGAATTATAAAAGAAGAAGCTGAAAAAGCGATGGAACAAGTGTTGAAATCCTTAGATGACGCAGTTGATGCTTATCAAAAAAGCTATCACAAGATGTGTGTAGCAATTTCTGATGGTGTATCACAGATAGGAATACTTGTTGATGAAATTGTATCGACAGAGGAGCTGAACCATATTCAGGAATTGAATTTTAGTTCCAGAGAATCTTATGTCCATACTGTGGCTCAAACTCCAAAGGAAAGCAATCTTCTGGTCGTTGATGCAGCACATATTTTATTGTTATCAGAAATAAAAATATAGAAAATGGTATCGAATTTGATTGAGGTGAGGGCAGATGAAAAAATTACAAGAAAAACATCTGTTGGACTACCTTACGTTTTCTATGGGTATGGAATTTATATCGCAGTTGAAATATCTTGATCAGATAGAGAAAATAAAATTAGTTCATCTTTTGAAAAAAATTCCTGTTGAACAGTTTTCATTGAAAGAGTGGAATGATGTTGCGTGCTATATTTGCAATCTACCCACAATGGAAACATCAGAAAATGCGAAAAAAGAAATATTCACCGCTTTAACAGTTTCTGACGATAACAGCAGTCATATTGAGGAGGATTAAGAAAAATGAAAAAATTAAGTGATTGCACTATAAAAACGAGGTTAATTGTAACAAATGTAACTGTCATATTGATAGCCTGCATTGCTCTCTTCGTTTCTATTCTTGGCATAGAGCGATTGGATAGTTGTGTTGATAACGTAAAAAATAATGTACTTCCTGTAGAAATGGAAACACAGAATATCCGCAGAAATATAATAGCGGTAGAAAGAAACCTGCTAGAAATGGAATTATCTACAGATAAGAACCATATCGAATCGTTAATCGCTGATAATGCCAAGAGAGCGACTGAAGCCGGACAATCCTTTGAAGTTATCGACCGTATTCTCACTGACGAAAATGCAAAGGTAACAGCGCATCTTAAAGAGCAAATTGTAGAAATGAAAGAGATACGAAGCAGAATAGAAAATGCCTATGCAAAAGTAACCGAAGAAGGCGATTTAGAAGGAGGGAAAATTTTAGAAGAAGAATATATTCCCATTTCAGCTGATTTGAGAGAGGATTTAAGGAATTTTTCTGCTGCAATCGATCAGGAGGCGACTACACAAATTACGAAAACAAAGCAGAGAAGTGATATAGGTAAGATAGCTACAGGTGTGCTTGTAATCATCTTTATTTCAACTTCCCTAATTATACAAAAAAAGATACTCAAAGATATTATGAGTCCTCTTAAAGAAATCGAAGTAGCAACTCAAGCTCTTTCTCAAGGTGATTTTAGTTCAAACATTACTTATGATAGAACAAATGAATTCGGACAAGTTTGCAATAGCATGCGAACAAGCTTCTCGGAATTAAAGCGTGTAATTGAAGAAATATCAGTTGTAGGAGGACATTTGGCAAATGGCGATTTTTCTGTGTCACCGTCTATGACTTTTCCGGGTGAACTAAGAGAAATTGAAGTTTCTATGGATAAATTGATTAAAAAATTAAATTTTGCCTTTGGAAAAATTCAAGCCGCTGCCGACCAAATCAATTCGGGAGCAGAGCAGATTTCCGGTGGTTCACAGGAACTTGCACAAGGAGCAACAGAACAGGCAAGCAGCGTTGAGGAATTGGCTGCGACGATTGCCGAAACATCGGAACAAATAACAGCCAACTCACACAATGCACATCAGGCAAATAAACTGGTAACTGATGTCGGTAAAGTGGCACAGGATACGATGGAAAATATGGAACAACTCCTTTCGGCAATGGGAGAAATCAGTACTTTCTCTGATGAAATCAAAAACATCATCAAAATGATTGATGATATATCTTTCCAAACTAATATTCTTGCTTTAAATGCTGCGGTAGAAGCAGCCAGAGCCGGAAGTGCTGGTAAAGGCTTTGCGGTGGTAGCAGACGAAGTAAGAAACCTTGCAACAAAAACGGCAGAAGCAGCAAAGAGTACGACACAGATGATTGACGGCTCTATTGCAGCCGTCAATCATGGTGAGGAATTGGCGCAGAGGACGCATACTGCATTTGGAGAGTTAAATGCCAAAGTAACAGAGGTTGTGAAAATTGTGGACGAAATTTCAGTTGCTTCCGAGGAACAAGCACATGGAATGAAACAGCTTTCCATTGGAGTAGATCAAATTTCTGCCGTTGTCCAAACAAACTCTGCAACCAGTGAAGAAAGTGCAGCGTCTAGTGAGGAACTTTCTGGACAGGCTAGTATGCTGAATCAGTTAGTGGCACAGTTTAAGTTAAATGAAAATGGAGCTGTTGAGGAAGATATAGTTCCTCTGTCTGACGAAAAAAATATCGGTACAACTATCAAATATTAACACAATGATACATGTGTTACTCTCTGATACAGGGGGGCAGGGAATGACATACCCTGCCCCCCTGTTCTATTCTTTTACTTGGCATTGCTATTCAAGTCTTTTTATAGCATTGAGGATATAAGGGGGAAAAATATGTTTTTTATTAGGAAGATGGAAAAGAGAGTTAACAGAATGCAATGCCGAGAAAACAATCCTTTCTTCATGAATAAGGGCGATAATCATTCTTTCAGAAATTTGCTGCAATATTTTTGTCTTGCAGTAACTTTTCTGTGTTCCGATGATTGTGGCTTATTTATTTTTTGTTGACCTATTATCAAACAACAGCCTTTATATTCTATATGTCCATATTTTACTTCAAGGCACCTATGCGAGTTTTCATGCTCGCATGGGTGCCTTTTATCATGTACAGAAACATTCTTTTATGAGCTGTCGTTCTCCCCCTCACTTCCTTTCCTTTTAACTATGAAAAACTCATAGGAGGTGTTGCGCATGGATAGCTCCTAAAAAAATTTTAAATTTTTTCAAAAATTACTGCTTGAAGTTGGCAAAATCAAATTTTCAAGTGGTGTGGGTAGTGAAAGGGGAAATCCACCTATCACCCGCTTTCGCGGCTGCGAAAGGAGGTGAATACCTTGAATGAACCTTATCGCACCCAGTTTGAAATACGTTGTGCTTTTAACGGATTTTGCAAAAAGGCGTTGAAATATGAAGCCAGCAATGCCCACCGCGACGTTAGAAACAGGCAGCTTCGGGAGGTTACTTTTTCTGATTTAACACCAGATGAGGAATCACAGCTTTACACGACAGATACATATTCGTTTGATGAAGCTGACAAGTTTTTCTTTGTGGCAGGAAAGACCTTTACCGCAAAACTGCTTGCCGACGCGCTACACGCGCTGCCGGAGGAAAAGCGCAATGCCGTACTGCTGTACTACTTCTTTGACATGACGGACGCGCAGATAGCGCAACAATTGAATGTTCCAAGAAGTACAGTACAATTTCGACGGACAAGCTCCTTTGAGCTACTAAAAAAATATTTGGAGGGACGTGCCTATGATGAAAATGAATGGTAACAGTGATTTGGACGAACGCGGTTTGTTACCATATCCGGTAATCGTAGCCGCCACCAAGGGCGACCCGGACGCGGTTAAAATCGTCGTACAGCATTACGATGGATATATATCCTCACTTGCTACCCGCAAGCTTCGAGATGAGCGGGGTAATACCTTTTTTGGGATTGATGAGGATATGCGCGACCGTCTACGTTCACGGCTGATTAAAGCTGTACTAGAGTTTAAGGTGTAACATCACCATAGCGACGTACTCCCCTTTCCGTCGCATGGAAAAGCCTTATATTCTCTCTGCTCCTTGACAAAGAAAGTGGCGCAAGATAACAGCGACACAGTATAGGGCAAATCAGATACATTCCTTTTGCGCCGAGCCATGCGGAGGGTGCGCCATGACTTCCCGAACGGGAACGAGCGGGAAACACTACGCCGGAAAACAAGTGTAGCGGCTTGTGGGCGACGACGCGCAGAATACATAATGATACTCCCTTACAGCCACAGTCCGAGCGTTCAAAGCGTCGCAGGCAATGGGTAGGGCTACGGCAGACCGCCGCAGGGGTGAAATTCCCGTGAGATTGTAGCTAACAATCGTCTGACGAAAGCCTATATTTTAGTAACTATCAGATGTTTATTCAATTTCACGAAAGGGGTATTTTATGAGCAATACTGATGTGCCTATTTGGGAAAAGTATACTCTGACTATTGAGGAAGCGTCGAAATATTTTCGTATCGGTGAAAACAAACTGCGCAAGCTGGCAGAGGAAAACTTATCTGCAAATTGGGTAATTGTGAACGGAAATCGTATTCAGATAAAGCGAAAACAGTTTGAAAAAGTGATTGACAATTTAGATACCATATAGATTATGAGCCTTGAATATGCTATAATATTCATAAGCATATCAAGGCTCTTTCCGTCATGGAAAGGAGCATGACGCAAAATGTCACAGAAAAGACGCGATAATAAAAGCCGTATCTTACGGACAGGTGAGAGCCAGAGAAAAGACGGGAGATATGCTTACAAATATACAGATACTTTTGGAAAACCACAATTTGTTTATGCTTGGAAGTTAGTACCCACCGACAAGACCCCGGCAGGAAAACGGGAAGATATTTCTCTTCGAGAAAAAGAGAAAGAAATCCAAAAAGACCTTGACGACAGGATAGACCCTATCGGCAAGAAAATGACCGTCTGCCAACTTTACGCAAAGCAGATACGCCACCGGGCGAATGTGCGTCATGGTACGAAGCAGGGACGACAACAGCTCATGCGGATTTTGCAGGAGGATAGTCTGGGCGGCTGCCCTATCGAAAACGTGAAGCTCTCCGATGCGAAAGAATGGGCTTTACGCATGAAAGAAAAAGAGTATTCTTTCAAGACTATCAACAACTACAAGCGTTCCCTCAAAGCTGCTTTTTACACAGCTATACAGGACGATTGTATCCGTAAAAATCCGTTCGACTTTCAGCTTAACACCGTCATAGAAGATGACACGGAGCCAAAGGTACCGTTATCCCCTACGCAAGAAGCGTCTTTCCTATCCTTTATAGCGGGTGATAAAGTCTATCAGAAGTATTACGACGAAATCACCATACTGTTAGGGACAGGGCTTCGCATTTCCGAACTCTGCGGGCTGACCGACAAAGACATTGATTTTGATAATAAGTTAATCAACGTAGATCACCAACTGCTGAAAGTTTCTGGCATTGGGTATCACATTGAAGTACCGAAAACAAAAAGCGGTGTCCGGCAAATCCCTATGAGTACAAAGGTATGTGAAGCGTTTAAGCGGGTGCTACGAAACCGTAAGCGTACAACACCGATAATCGTCGGTGGACACAACGACTTTATATTCCTCAACCGGGACGGGCTACCGAAAGTAGCGGTCAACTATGAAAGTATGTTCCGGGGGCTTGTGAAGAAGTACAACAAGTACCATGAGGTAGCATTACCGAAAGTCACAACGCCGCACACCTTACGTCATACGTTCTGCACCAATTTAGCAAACGCTGGAATGAACCCAAAAGCATTGCAGTACATCATGGGACATTCCAACATCACAATGACGCTAAACTATTATGCCCATGCGACTTCTGACAGCGCAGTTGCTGAAATGGAACGGCTGATTGCGTAAGTAGTAAATAGCGATTTTACTACCCTGTTTACTACCTTTGAGCAGAAAAACATGAGGGGATATAAAAACTTTTAAGAATATCTCCCATAAAACAAAATGCCATATAGCCCTGAAACATAGGGCTTTGACGGCATTTGAGAAGTTATAAGAAGATAATCAATTTATATATATAAGTTTATGGTAAAAAAAACGTTCAAGTGTTGCGGCAATTTTTATATCATCAAATTGCATCTTGCAGATAGAGCGAATGCAACAGACCGGTGTATAGCTATCAGGATTGGTGGAGGCGTTTGAAACATTTTTTCATGCAGGAGATACACAACATAAAAATTGTCATGATAGCAAACGCCATCTCGAGCCAAATGCGCAACAAAAACCACCAGTCCTGTTTTATACAGAACTGGTGGTCAAAAAGTATTTGTATCTACGAACTATTGGTGAATTGTCACGCGGGCGATCTGTATCATTTCATTGTTGCAGTACAACCACATGTGGGTACGCAATATCAATTCCATTTTTCTCGTATTGTTTTTTGATATTCTCTAATACCGCACATTTTAAACTGAAGGCTGTACTGTTATCCTTTGCCCAAAGTGATGCGCGCAGCGTAACAGCAGAATCAGCCAACTCCAGCACAACTACTTGCACCTCCGGCGCACCTGCTGCCTTTTGTTCAGGCGTGCGTACATCCATAAAATCAGGCTGATGCAGAATTTCTTCCGCCAGCAGCTTTTTCGCAAGGTCAATATTGGACTCATAGGTAACGCCAATCTGCATGAAAACACAAACTTTGCTATCGGCATAGTCAGCGTTTTCAATAATCGAGCTGTTCATTTTACTATTGGGAATAATCACACGCTTATTTTCCCAAGTGCGGATGGCTGTATGGTGCAGCGTAATCTCTTCAATCACACCCGAAATATCGTTATCAATATACCGCACTACATCGCCCATGCGGAAGGGTTTGAACGCCAGAATCATCATACCGCTGACCACACTGCCCAGCGCCTCTTGTGCAGCAAGACCTGCCACCACTGCAATTACCCCGCCGGCGGTCAGCAATGTCCGCACCGCGCTCGACAAAAGCGGAATGCTGTATACCACAACCATGACTCCCGCAAAATATACCGCCGCAACCGCAATATATCTTGCAAATCCAAGCACGGTCGCTGCACCGCTATTGCTTTGCCGATGACGGTCAACCAATCGGCGCATCACACGGTTCACCAGCTTTGCCAGCAGAAACGTGATCGCTAATACGACCACCGCAAAAACCGCAGATCCTACAAACGATCCTACTGGGGTTTGTAAAAAAGGTTGCAGGAAATCAAGCATGCATTATCTCCTTCCGTACTGTCTACATTTTATTGATATACGTCCGCTTAATAGGCAATGCCCCATACAACCATCTTGTGCGCCGGTTTACCGCATACCGGACAAACGTCAGAAATGTGCTCCTGATCAAATGGCATACAACGGCTGGGCATCCCGGTCTCTTCCTTGACCTTTTCTTCACATGCCAGATCACCGCACCACATAGATTTCACAAATCCAATATGATTTTTGATAATATCCTTCATTTCATCCAGACTCTTCGCCGTATAGGTATGCTCCTCACGATTCTTCATCGCCTTCTCAAACAGCGCCTTCTGGATCTCCTCGAGCAACGCAGGTATTGTAGATGACAAATCCTCAAACTTGACAACCGTCTTTTCACGGCTATCACGACGCACCAGTACGCACTGACCCTGCTCGATATCACGCGGACCGACCTCAAGACGAAGGGGCACACCCTTCATCTCATACTCGGCAAATTTCCATCCGGGGCTATTCTCAGACAGATCAATCTTGGCCCGCACACCGGCCTCCTTAACGATATCCAGCAGCTCCTGTGCCTTCTCAGTCACACCGGGCTTGTGGGCTGCAACCGGAATAACAACCAACTGGGTCGGCGCGATGCGCGGCGGCAGCACAAGACCCTCATTATCACCGTGGGTCATAATAATTGCACCAATCAAACGGGTAGATACGCCCCATGATGTCTGCTCCATATACTGCAACGTATTATTCTTGTCGGTGTACTGCATATTAAACGCCTTAGCAAAGCCGTTGCCGAAATAGTGACTTGTACCAGACTGCAGCGCCTTGCCGTCATGCATCATGGCTTCAATGGTATAGGTTTTTTCCGCGCCTGCAAAGCGCTCCTTCTCTGTCTTTTCACCCTTGAGGACCGGAATTGCAAGATATTCTTCGCAGAACTTGGCGTAAATATTTAGCATGCGCAGCGTCTCTTCCATCGCCTCCTCGGCGGTAGCGTGCACTGTGTGACCTTCCTGCCACCAGAACTCACGGCTGCGCAGGAACGGGCGAGTGGTCTTTTCCCAACGTACGACCGAGCACCACTGATTATACAACTTGGGCAGATCACGCCATGAGCGTACGATCTTGGCATAATGCTCACAAAACAGAGTCTCCGAAGTCGGGCGGACACACAAACGCTCTTCCAGCTTTTCCGAACCGCCGTAGGTCACCCATGCACACTCCGGCGCAAAGCCTTCCACATGATCAGCTTCCTTTTGCAGCAGGCTTTCCGGAATGAAAATCGGCATAGCGACGTTCTCGTGTCCTGTCTCCTTGAACATACCATCAAGCGTCTTCTGAATATTCTCCCAAATCGCCTGTGAGTACGGACGCATGATAACACAGCCCTTGACCGAGGAATAATCAATCATCTCAGCCTTTTTTACAATGTCAGTGTACCACTGCGCAAAATCCACATCCATAGATGTGATTTCACTGACCAGTTTTTTCTTATCTGCCATAATTGTGTTTCTCACCTTTTCTATCTTATTTTCATAAAATGCCAGTAGAATTTTGTATCAGAAAGGGGTTTTCCCCAATGAATTTTTCCCAGTCTTTTTTTGTTAAACCCGCAAACAATGAGGTAATAGAAACCAAGGTCGCACTGTCAGCCGATCAACGGCCCGCACTGCTCGGCACCGTGTCCGGCGTGGATGGAAAAGCCGCCGCCGGCGCGCTTGTCACAATTTTCTGCGCGGATGCACCAGAAACGCCGGTCGGCGCACTATATACCGATGAACAGGGACAGTTTGCTTTCGGGCCGCTTGAACCCGGAAGGCTGTACCATGTCAAAGTGTTCCGCCGCTCGGACAATTTCCGCGCGCTTGAGTAGCGGTTAGTCCGCGCCGACACCGACGCCCAGCGCATCGAGACGCGCCTGCTCTGCCATACATTCTTCTTCCGTATAACCGGAATATCCCATGCCGGGCGTATGAACCAACGCACGCAATCTGCCGTTCTCCACCGCATATTCATACCGATACGTATCGCCCATGCCCATCACATAGGTATAAACCACCTGTACTTTTCCGTCTTTCGCCTTTGAAATCTCCGAAAAAGTAAGCCCGTGATCTGGCTCATCTGCCAGTAACATCTGACGTGTGCCGTCCTGCGCAATGCGAAGCACCTGCGTCCCTGTCAGGGTAAAGACACCGCTACCAGAAAAGCCGGGACGCTCATCAACCGGAGATGTGAGTAGCACATAACTGCCGTCCGCCGGATCAATTTCGCAGTCATATACCGGCGTATCTATTACCTGCGTCAACACGCCGTCCGTCACCCGGTACAAACCGGCCGTGCCCCATATCTCTGTGCCGTTATCGCTCTTTAAATTGGGCGCAAACAGGCTGCACCAATAGGCAACATACTCCGTATCCTCCGACTCCATTCCTTCTAGAACCGGATAGGCATTGTCCACCGTAAAGCTGCCGGCAGCTTTGCCGTCCCATGTCCAAGCAGAAATCACCGTATGATCTGTCGACACATTTTGTGTCACCAGCAGACCATCTTGCATGACCTTAGCCAGCTTTTCGCCAGAGCCAAGCGGCAGTTTGCGAATACCATCTTCCTCAAGGCAATAAAACGTACTATCATCATACTGGAATACGCAGCCGTTCTCGCCTTGTAAGCAGGAAAATAACGCAAGGGTTTTTGCATCTTTTGGCAGTTCCATCACAGCTTCTACCGCTGTACCGCTCACCGCATACAATGTGCTTTTCTGCTGCCCAGATTCGGTCACAATCAGATAATCCGTTTGACCAGCGTGTCCCAGTGCAGCGACTTGGCTATCAGATGCGCAACGCAGCAGCTCGGTCGTCTGCAACGTATCGGGATCGAGTGAAAACAGCTGGTAATCCTGTCCTGCCATATTCCGGTATGCGTATATCCCTTGCAGTCCGGGTGCATTCAGTGCACGGATCGTATCATCGCTGCTGCGCACCACCGGGACACCTGCAATCACGCAGGACAGTACCTGGTCGGAACCATAGGGCGTGCTGCCTGCTTGCGTATAGGTGCGCGGCAACACATCCCATGCGGCTGTTTTGAGCTGTTCCACAGTAAAAACACCCTGATTGATCAGCTTCTGCGCTACCGTAAAGCCGTTAGTATCTCCGTACTTGGTATAATACTGCTCCAGCAGACGCACAGACAGCGAAACCGCATCGCCGCGAACAAAACCGGCTTCGTCACACCCAGTCTCCTCCGTATCACCACCATACAACAAAAGCGTATAGGACGCATCATCTGAGGCGGCACGCGCAAGAAATGTGCAGTACTGCCTGCAAGTGACATTCTCTTCCGCACCGTAAGTTGTGACTGCGATACCTTTGGTCAGCCCGCTTTGATACAACCAGCCAACATATTTGTCCGCCCACTGAGGCACATCGGTAAACGGGTGCGCCCATTCCCCGGAAAGCGCCGCTTGCTCCGCGCCAAGCAACCGCGTGAGCATCGCAGCGGCTTCGGCGCGGGTCATGGGCTTTTCCAGTTCAAACCCCTTTTCCGTACCTCGGAACAGTCCGAGATCAGATAGCATTTGCGCCTGCGCCTCAGTGTCTCCCGGATAACCGTTATCAATCGTGCCGACGTTCGCCGCCCCTGCGGCGAACGTCAACAGCATGCAGACAAAACAGACAGAAACCAGCTTTTTCATACCAAGATCCCCTTTCGGTATGTGGTCGGTTTACAAACTACCCTGCCGAATGCGATTTCTTACTTCAGTTTTTCCTTGACTTCGTAACTCAGCTTCTCAATGAATTCGGACAACTCCATCGGCGTAGTCTCACCGGTCTTGCGCTCACGCACAGAAATAATGCCTTTTTCCTCATCCTTATCGCCAATGACGATCATATACGGCACCTTGTGCACCTGCGCCTCGCGGATCTTATAGCCGATTTTCTCATTACGGTCATCCATCGTGACGCGGAAGCCAGCCGCAGTCAGCTGCTTCACAACCTCCTGTGAGCACGGAATGTTGCGATCGGTCATCGGCATGACTCTTACTTGCTCAGGTGCAAGCCAAGTCGGAAACGCACCGGCAAAATGCTCGGTGATGACACCGATAAAACGTTCAATTGAGCCGAGTACGACGCGATGAATCATGATCGGTCGATGCTTTTCACCATCTGCGCCAATGTATTCCAGCTCAAACCGCTCAGGAAGCTGGGAATCCAGCTGAATCGTACCACACTGCCAGGTGCGGCCAAGCGAATCGGCCAGATGGAAGTCCAGCTTCGGACCATAAAACGCACCGTCACCCTCATTGATCGTAAAGGGCTTGCCCAGCTCGGTGATAGCCTCCTTCAGAATATCCTGATTATGCTCCCACTGCTCAACCGTGCCGATGTGATCCTCGGGCATGGTAGACAGTTCAATCGTATAGGACAGGCCAAAAACCGAATATACTTCGTCAAACAGCTTAACAACGTTCTTGATCTCGTCCTTCATCTGATCCGGGGTCATAAAAATATGCGCGTCGTCCTGCGTGAAGCAGCGTACACGGAACAGACCGTGCAGCGCGCCGGACAACTCATGGCGATGCACCAGGCCCAATTCACCTACACGCAGCGGCAGCTCACGATAGGAGTGCGGCTGAGACTTATAAACCAGCATGCCACCCGGACAATTCATCGGCTTGATGGCAAAATCCTCGTCGTCAATCACTGTGGTATACATGTTTTGCTTGTAATGATCCCAGTGGCCGGAGCGCTCCCACAGCTTACGGCTGAGGATGACCGGGGTGGAAACCTCGACATAGCCGTAACGCTTATGCACCTCACGCCAATAATCGATCAAGGTGTTCTTGAGTGTCATGCCATTGGGCAGGAAGAACGGGAACCCCGGGCCTTCCTCCGTCAGCATAAATAGTCCGAGTTCCTTACCAAGGCGGCGATGATCACGCTTCTTGGCCTCTTCCAGCATATTCAAATATGCATCCAGCTCATCCTTCTTCGGAAAAGCCGTGCCATAGATACGCTGCAGCATCTTATTCTTGCTGTCGCCTCTCCAGTACGCACCGGTGACGTTCATCAGCTTAAGACCGTTGCCCTTCACACGGCCGGTTGAATCCAGATGCGGGCCGGCACAAAGGTCAGTAAACTCACCCTGCTTGTAGAACGAGATGGTCGCATCCTCCGGCAGATCATCAATGAGCTGCACCTTGTAAGGTTCTTCCTTGTCCTCCATCAGCTTGCGGGCTTCCGCACGCGGAAGCTCAAAGCGCTCAAGCGGCAGCTTTTCTTTGCAGATCTTCTTCATTTCAGCTTCAAGCGCATCCAGATTTTCCTGCGTAAAAGAGAACGGCGCATCAAAATCATAATAGAAACCATTTTCGATCGACGGACCGATCGCGAGCTTCACTTCCGGATACAGGCGCTTGACGGCCTGCGCGAGAATGTGCGATACCGTGTGTCGGTAGGTATCACGATATTCCGGATTTTCAAACGTGTACTTGTTTTCTTCGGACATAATGGTGTTCCTCCTTTTGTTTTTGCGGGGAGAACAAAAAAGCCCACCCCCGACATCAAATCAGGGGTGAGCTTATACTAAACCCACGGTTCCACCCTGCTTGCAAGCCCATTTGGAGGCTTGCCGCTCTGGAGTCCGTAACGTGGACGAAACGCTGCGACATACTGCACTTTTCCGCCGCAGAGCTCAGGAATCGGTGCCGCTTTTCCCGCACCTGCGAACGCTCTCAGCCACGTCGTCCGCTCTCTTGCAGGTGTTTTGGGGTATCTGCGGGATTTCCTTCATCGCCTTTTACAATAATATATGCTTATACTATACCCCAAAAACACATTTGTCAACCGTTTATTCCGCATTTTCATACCGTCCGACAAAGAACAGCTCCCCATTATTGTTGTCGCGGATGACAAACCAGAACGGGCTGTCCGCAGTAAACTCCCGCACTAGTTCTGGTCGCTCAGGCATCGCGGCTCCTGCACCACCCATCGCAGCAGTGACCGCTGCTGCCTCGGTACCCTTTTCGTCCACCGCAATATAAGCCTTTTGAAGCACCGTATCAAGGAAAAGCTGTCCGCCCGGCAGACCGGTCGGGTTAAGCATGGCCGTTAAGTCGGCTTTTTCGTGGTCATAGGCGGTCTTAACGCCCATTGCCTTCAAAGCATCATCAAGTGCAGTACCGTACTCCACCTTGAATTTTGGAACAGAAACCTCCACATCTCCGTAAACAAAATCAGCACCATCTAACAAGTGTTGTACGTCTATCGCATCATCCGCCTTAATCAGATACATACTCAGATCCGCATCAATAAAGCGTTCAAAACCATCCCCATCCACATTGTCAACCGCATAATTGCGATAATCCATTTTGAGCGCTTCTACACCCGGCGTCGAGTAATAGCCGAAGCCGTTTGTCTGATGCATCATATCCACCGTGCCAGTCGTGCCGTCCGCATTCGTAAAATCGGTTTTATCGGTTCGGCCCTCAGGAAACTCATTTTCCCACGCAGCCTTGAAGTACACTGCGTTGATCAGCGCAGTGACGAATTCGCGGTTATCCTCGGTCAGGATGGTTGGGATCTTGCCATTGGTCTTTTCATTCGCCCATGCGTTCACGCGTTCGACCGAATCCGCATTCGTGACCTCTTCGACCGTGGCATGATAGTTTTCATCCATTGTTTTCACAAAGCTCGGAAGAAACGCACCCTTATCATCAAACCAGCTCTGGTTTAGCCAAACCGAGTTTGAAATCTGCATAGTCATGATGCGCTCCAATCCAGAATAAAACGCATTCTGCTCTTGCGCGATCTGATTGAAAAGAGCCAAATCGTCAATCCGCAAAGCGTCCAGCAGTTCCGCTTGCGTTTTCCCCTTCGCGCCGTTTGCCAGCATCGCAAGGCATAGCCGCGCAGAATACGGAGAAAGGGTCCAGTTTCCTTTTTCCGGAGCTGCTGCTCGTACCAGCGCATCGGCAAAGTCCGGTTCATTCGCCTGCAAATCCGCAGGTAAGTCCGCTAGCTTGCTCAGATTGCCGCACCACTCCTTCGCATCCGCCACTGTCACCGGATCTTTCGGCCGGAAATCCGCCGCATCGTTCGTGTCGATGATACCGTACATCCAGCATTTCATTACGCCATCCTGCGCCCATTCGGAGATATTATCCATGCTCGGTGCACCCGTACCACAGCCCCCCGGCAGCTCAGTATAGGTGTTGTCCATCCAACGTCCAAGAATGGTCGCCGCTTCCTCACGGTTGACATTATTGGCACGACAGGCACCTGTTCCATCTCCGTTGATCAGCCAGTTGTACCACGCCCACGCAACGCTTGGCTCCCGCGAGCAATCGGTAAACGGCAACTCCACATCAGCATACACACTGGTATCCACACCGGTTGCCTGCGCTAGTTCGCTCAGGAAACCAATGCGTGACAACGCCGCCTGTTCTCCTTCCGCCGAATAGCTGGTTGCTCCGGCCGCCGCCGGCAACAGCAGACATAAGCTGAGTACTGTCGCCAAAATCCGTCGTTTCATGATAATCCCTCCCTCGTTTTATTGTACCTGGTTAGACGTACCGCTTTAGGATGTCGTTCCCTGTGAAACGCAAAAAACTCCCCCTAAGGGGAGCTTTTTTCAGCATTTAAGCGCTTCGTCCTTGATATTTACTGTAATACGGTCATAAAACTCCTGTTTCTGTGTCTCGTCAGAGAATGCAGAAAACGGCACGATAATCGCAGAAAACTCATCCACAAAGATATAATAGTGTTTATCATCCGAAGCAGTACGCTGGACAGCCTCATACTGATACGTGGTATCTTCATTTTCTCCGGAAAGTTCAAACGAGTCCTCCCGCAGCGTCAATGTCTTCGGGCCGCAAAGCTGTTTATTTCGCGCGTTTCGCAGAATACGCTCCGTGTTTTTGACTACCTTGCGTTTCATATACCACGGCGTACCAAAGAAACAGACCGCCGCAAGGATCAGATAAACCAGCACACTCCACACGCTCAAGCCTTTGACCCAGTACATCAATGCCGTGCCGCCTAAAACGACAATCACTGCCGTAGCAATACGCGTCATTAAAATACCGCGCTGTATCACCGCATTGTTTACATAATAATTCAAATTAAAATCAATATAATCCTGCTGGGTAATGTTGTATTGCAATTCCATGAATCGTTCTCCTTTTGGCATTTTTGCCGCTTACGCAGACATTATACCGAAAAGATTCTACAAAAGCAAGGCATTCTGATATGTTTTTTCACGCGCACACGTCCGCTTATATCCATAAAATCAGATATTTCTTTCTGCGTACAATCTCATTATGCCTCATTCCGCTTTAATTCTGGCATTACCGTAACGCGCATCGTGGCATAACACAACAAGCCACCAATCAAGTTAGAAATCGGTTCAGCGATAAATACTCCATTGACACCTAATCCACCCACATGCGGTAGCCACAATGTAAGAGGAACTACAATCACAGCCTTGCGCAGCAAGGAAAAGAAGATAGCCAAGCGCGGTTTATTAAGCGATTTAAATACACATTGCCCAGAAAACTGAAATGCCATCATCACAAAACCAAAAAAGTAAATATGCAGCGCAGGAACCGCCAGCGTAAGCAGTTCAGCCTCATGGTTAAATATTTTGATAAAAAACATTGGAAAGGCAGAAACCAGCCCCCATATGAGCATTGTGTATCCAAAGGCAAGCTGTGTCATAAATCGAATGGCCTCACGTACCCGCGCAAACGCATGGGCGCCATAATTATAGCTGATTACCGGAGAGGCACCGTCCGAGATTGCCATCACCGGTGTTTGCGCAATTTGGCGCACAGAATTGATAACCGTCATCACACTGATATATATATCTCCCCCAAACTGACGCAACGTCGTATTGCATGCCACTTGTACCAGGCAATCGGTAAACGACATTACAAAACTTGCTGTTCCCAAAAGCGTAATTTTACGGATACATCCAAAATCCGGTCGAAACCCGTGAAAGTGCATGGTTAGCTCAGCCTCTTTTCCGGTTAAAAAACGCAGCACCCATACAGCCGATAATAATTGCGACAAAATCGTTGCTACGGCCGCACCGCGCACTCCCATCTGAAATACAAAAATAAACACCGGATCCAGCACAATGTTAGATACAGCGCCAAGCAACACTGTCAGCATGCCAATACGCGCAAACCCCTGACTGTTGATATATGGATTTAGCCCGAGCGAAGTCATCACAAAAACCGTGCCCAGTAGATAAATAATCATATAGGGCGCAGCATAGGGATAAGTCGCGTCACTTGCACCAAACAGATATAAAATAGGCTTATGAAATGCAATTCCAAAAACGGTAATGACAAGCCCTGTTGCAATCAGCATGAAATAGGCATTCGTCATTACCTTGCGTGCTCCTGCTTCATCTTTCTGTCCGCGTGCAATGGAGCACAGAGGTGCACCTCCCAGTCCAAACAAATTTGCAAACGCTGTTACCAGTGTAATGATCGGAAAGCTGATACCCAGACCAGCTAATGCAATTGTTCCCTCTCCCGGAATTTTTCCAATATAGATTCTATCTACAATGTTATACAGTAGATTCAGTGCTTGTGCCACCAACATCGGCGCCGCCACGGCCAATGTACTTTTACGCACACTCCCCCTGGAAAAATCAATTTGTTGCGCGCTCAATTTATTACCCCCATTGCAAATCACACCGACCTGACAGAAATAAGGGAGGAGCATTCCGCCCCTCCCTCGTCTGCTCTTTCAGCAATCTACTTTACACTTCCTGATTCCCCATCAGCGAGACCATAACTGCTTTTTGCGCGTGCAGACGATTTTCCGCTTCTTCAAAAATCTCATCCGCATGTTCTTCAAACACCTTTGTGGTGATTTCCTGCTCACGATAGGCCGGCAGGCAATGCTGCACCATGCATCCCGGCTTTGCCGCAGCAAGCAGTTCATCGTTGACCTGATAACCCTTAAACGCCTTCATCCGGACTTCCTTCTCTGCCTCCATACCCATGGATGCCCAAGTATCGGTAATAACAACATCTGCATTTTCTGCTGCCTTCATCGGATCATCGGTAATAAAGAAATCCGGATTGCCCTGGGCAAATGCCATGACCTCTTCGTGCGGCCGATAGCCTTCCGGCGTTGCAATCGATACCTTCATCCCAGTCTTGAGTCCGCCTACAATCAACGAATTAGCCATATTGTTTCCATCGCCGATATAGCACATCTTGATTCCCTCGAGCACCGCGAACTTCTCGCGAATGGTCATCAGATCCGCCAACACCTGACACGGATGGCAGAAATCGGTCAAACCATTGATGACCGGAATCGAACCGTAGTTTGCCAGATCCTCGACTTCCTTCTGTGCATAGGTGCGAATCATAATGCCGTCCAAATAGCGGCTGAGTACACGGGCAGTATCCTGTACCGGCTCGCCGCGGCCGATCTGCAAATCACGATTGGATAGGAACAACGCCTGTCCGCCCAGCTGATACATGCCAGTCTCAAACGAGACGCGTGTACGTGTGGAAGACTTCTGAAAGATCATGCCAAGGCTCTTTCCTTCCAGATGGCGATGAGAAATATTATGCTTTTTTTCATACTTCAGCTGATCGGCCAGATCGAGCAGACCAATGATCTCCTCAGTCGAACAATCCAGCAGTTTAAGTAAATGCTTCAATCAGAACACCTCTTTCATAATATTGAGCGCTTCGTCCATCTCTTCCTTTGAAATGGTCAGCGGCGGCAACAGACGAACGGCGTTTTTTCCAGCCGTAATTGCCAGCACACCTTTATCGATCAGTTTATTTGCAAAAGTCGCATGCTTTCCTTCATCTACGATGATACCCAGCATCAGTCCCATACCGCGCACGCCGTGAATATTGGGCGAATCGAGCGACAAAATCCCATTTTTCAGATATTCGCCTTTTTCGCGCACCTGAGCAAGAAATTGCCCATCCCCTATGGTATCGAGCACAGCATTTGCCGCAGCGCATACAATGGGCGTGCCGCCAAAAGTCGTTGCGTGCGTACCGGGTGTCAAAACATTCGAGCAGCTTTCTGCCGCCAGTACCGCACCAATCGGCATACCTCCGCCGAGGCCTTTGGCCATAGTCACGACGTCCGGTCGAATGCCATACTGCTGAAAGCAGAACAGGCTGCCTGTGCGGCCAATGCCGGTTTGCACCTCATCTATAATGAGCAGCAAATCCTTTTCACGGCACAATTCTTCGACCTGTTTGACAAAATCCGGATCGAGCGGCAACACACCGCCCTCGCCCTGAATTAGCTCCATCATCACCGCGCAGGTCATGTCATCCACCTTTTTGCGTACCGAATCGAAGTCGTTTGCTACCGCGTAATCAAACCCTTCGGTAAATGGGAAAAAGTAGTTGTGGAATCGGTCCTGACCAGTGGCTTTAAGCGTGGTCACAGTGCGTCCGTGGAATGAATTGATGAGCGTTACAATTTTATACCGCCCTTCTCCATATTTGTCATACGAATACTTGCGCGCAAGTTTGATTGCACCCTCGTTCGCCTCTGCACCCGAGTTGGCAAAAAACACCTTGCCGTTCAAGTGTGTCTTCTCCACCAGCTTTTTAGCTACCTGTACCATCGGTGCAGTGGTAAACAAATTCGACACATGCATCAGCTTGTGCGCTTGCTGGGTGATGGCGTCAATAATCTTCTGGTTGTTATACCCCATACAGTTGACACCGATACCCGAGGCAAGGTCAATATATTTCTTGCCTTCCACATCCCACACCGTCGCGCCCTCGCCATGATCAAGCGCGATCGGGAAACGGCCATAGGTATTCATCACATATTGATTTTCCTCAGCCTTGAGTTCTTGATATGTCATTTATTTCGCTTCTTTCTTACTGGAACATCGTGCCAACGCCCACTTTTGACAGCAATTCAATCAAAATCGAATGCTTGACACGACCATCCTGAATATTTGCCTGATCTACGCCCTTGCGAACCGCCTCCACGCAGCAATCCACCTTGGGGATCATACCGCCTTTGATAACGCCGTCGCGCATCAGACGCGGCACCTCGGAAACCTTAAGGTTGGTCAGCAGCGTTGATTCGTCATCCGGATCAAGCATCAGACCGCGCACATCGGTCAACAAAATGAGTTTCTTTGCGCCCAGCGCTACCGCGAGCTTACATGCTGCGGTATCTGCATTGATGTTGTAGTTTGTCTCGTCATCAATGCCCTGCGCTACTGTCGAAACAACCGGGATATATCCTTGTTCAAGCACATCGATAACCGGCGCAGGATTCACATCTACGATATCTCCAACATAACCATAGTCCGTACCGGTGCGGTCGGTCAAACGCTTTGCTTGAAACATGCCGCCATCCATGCCGCCCAGACCGATGCCGCGACCGCCCGCCTTCTCGAGCAGCGTCACAAGGTCTTTGTTGACCTTGCCGCACAGCACCATTTGCACAATGTCCATCGTTTCCCGATCCGTATAACGCAAGCCGTTGACAAAACGGGATTCCTTCCCGATCTTTTTGAGCATTTCGGAAATTTCCGGCCCGCCGCCGTGCACCACGACAACCTTTACGCCGACCAGATTGAGCAGCACAAGGTCATGGATGACCGCGTCCTTAAGCTCCTCATTTATCATAGAATTTCCGCCGTATTTCACCACAACGGTCTGGCCGTAATATTTCTGAATGTATGGCAGCGCTTCAACCAGTATCTTGGCTTTGAGCTCTGCATCAAGTTGTGTATCCATGTTGCCTCTTCCCTTTATCTTCTGAAATTATCAGGTACGGTAGTCCCCATTTATCTTAACGTAGTCATAGGTCAGATCGCAGCCCCACGCTGTTGCACAGTTTTCTCCCTCATTGACATTGACTGCAATAACGACTTCCTTTTCGGACAGAATCTTCTTGGCAGCATCCTCGTCAAAATCGACTGCCTCGCCCTTTTCGCAAACCGTAATGCTGCCCGCAGCAGACGAAAACGCAACGGAAACATATTCCGGCCGGAACGGCGCCTTGGAATAGCCCATCGCACACAGCACTCGACCCCAGTTGGCATCCGCGCCGAACATGGCTGCTTTGACCAGATTCGAGCCGACAACCGCCTTGGCCAATCGCTCAGCTGTCTCTTCCGAACGCGAACCGCTTACTGTACAGGTAACCAGCTTCGTCGCGCCCTCACCATCTGCCGCAATCTGACGCGCCAGACGAGTGTTTACTTCTCCCAGTGCCTTGCAGAACAGCTGATAATCCTCGTCCTGCCAATCAATCAGTTCGTTGCCTGCCTTACCGTTAGCCAATACAACACACATATCGTTGGTCGAGGTATCACCATCGACTGTAACGCGATTATATGTCTTACGTACGCTTTCCTGTAGGGCATCTGTCAACATTTCATGCGTTATCGCGCAGTCGGTCGTAATAAACGACAGCATGGTTCCCATGTTTGGATGAATCATACCGCTGCCCTTGCAGATGCCGCCGATGCGGCAAGTTTTTCCGCCAATGGTGAACTCGACCGCCGCAGTCTTAGTCCGAGTATCGGTCGTCATGATGGCGAGATTTGCTTTCTCCGAGCCGTTCTCTTCCAGCTTGATTTCCGACAGGTGCTCCTCAATGCGCTCAACCGGCAACCGCTGACCGATGACGCCGGTTGAAGCGACGACAATGTCCTCCTCATCCACGCCAAGCAGTTCAGCTGCTGCCTTCGCCATACGGCGCGCATTCTCCATACCGTCCGGCGCACAGGCATTGGCATTGCCGGCATTGGCGATAATCGCACGCGCCACACCGTTTTCCAGATGCTCCATGGTGACATATACCGGCGCCGCCTTGACGCGGTTCATCGTATAGGTCGCTGCAGCAGTACATTCGCACGCACTAAAGATAATTGCAGTGTCATCATTTATGCGGCTGTCCTTGATGCCACAGCGAATACTGCCCGCAGTAAAGCCTTGTGCGACGCACACGCCGCCCTCAATAATTTTCATTGTTTCATTTCTCCTTTACGCACAGCGCCTTCAGGATAATTACAGTGTCAGCCCAGTCGTTTCTTCGATTCCGAGCATAATATTCATATTTTGCACCGCTGCGCCTGACGCTCCCTTGCCGAGATTGTCAAACAGCGCGGTGACGATGGTCTGTTCCTCATGACCGCACACAATCAGCCGCAGGCTGTCATGACCGGCAAGCGTGTTGGCATAAATCACCGGCTCATCACCACCAAGCGGCGCGACCGTGACCAGCTTCTGTCCTTCGTAATGCTTTGAAAGTGCTTCGTGGACACATTTTGCATCCAGACCGGGCAGCATAACAGTTGTCGCCATGCCCTTATAAAAATCGCCCACCACAGGCACAAACACTGGCGACTGCATCAGTCCGCAGACGTATTCCATTTCGGGCAGATGCTTGTGATGCAGCTTTAAGCCGTAGATACGTTCAGAATCATGTTTCGGATCGCGAGTTGTGTCCTCATATTCTGCAATCATTTTCTTACCACCGCCGGAATACCCGGTCAGTGATGAACAGGTAAAGGCAAAATCTGCCGGCACGACATCGCACGCTACCAGCGGATACACCGAAGCGATAAATCCGCTCGCATGGCAGCCGGGATTGGCAACCCGCTTGGAGTCCGCAATTGCCATACGATGTGCTTTGGATAACTCAGCAAAGCCATAATCCCAGTCTGGATTGGTACGGTGTGCGGTCGAAGCATCAATGACGCGAGTGTTCTGATTCTCAATCAGAGAAACCGCTTCTTTCGCCGCAGCATCCGGCAGACACAGAAACACAATATCCGCTGCGTTCAAAAACTTGCGGCGCTCATCTGTATCCTTGCGCTTATCCTCGTCAATCAGTAGCAGTTCAATGTCATCCCGACCAGAAAGGCGGTCATAAATCTGCAGACCGGTTGTGCCCTCTTTGCCGTCAATATATATCTTAGGCTTCATCGCCCTCTACCTCCGCGATGAAGTTTTCGATTTTATCAATCTGGCGCGTGACCTCTTGCGGTGCCGGACCGCCGATTACCTTTCTTCCGGCGACACAAGTGCGCAGATCGAGCGCATCGTAAATATCGTCGCCAAATTTATCCGAAATCGCAGCAAAGTCGCGCATTGTCATGGTTTCAAGCGTTTCATCTGCTTTGATACACTGATTGACCAAACGGCCAACCGTCTTATACGCGTCACGAAACGGCATCCCCTTCTTGGTCAGATAATCTGCACAGTCGGTAGCATTGATGAAGCCGCCGGACGCTGCCTTGCGCATATTATCCCGGCGCAGCGTCATCGTGGAGAACATGGGCGTAAATACCTCAAGGCACTGCTTAACCGTGTCAATTGCACCGAACACCGCCTCCTTGTCCTCCTGCATATCCTTATTGTACGCAAGCGGCAGACCCTTGAGTACGGTAAGCATGGTCGTCAACGCGCCATACACGCGACCGGTCTTACCGCGAATCAGTTCGCATACATCCGGATTCTTCTTCTGCGGCATAATGGACGATCCGGTGGAATAGGCGTCATCCAGCTCCACGAACTTGAATTCCCACGAACACCACGAGATAATCTCCTCCGACAAACGTGACAGGTGCATCATCAAAATGGACAGCGCCGAAAGCAGCTCAACACAATAGTCGCGATCGGAAACACCATCAAGCGAGTTATCGGTCAGGCGAGCAAAGCCAAGCTGCTGGCGGACGAACTCACGGTGGATAGGATAAGTCGTGGATGCCAGTGCACCCGATCCGAGCGGCATCTCATCCATGCGATCGAAGCAGTCCTGCAAACGGCCAATGTCTCGTTTGAGCATATTGGCATATGCCATCATGTAATGTGCAAATGTGGTCGGCTGCGCGCGCTGCAAATGTGTATAACCCGGCATGACTGCATCCAGATTTTCGCGACTTTTTTTGCACAACGCTTTCATGAACGTGCAGATCATAGAAATGATTTCTTGTATCTCGCTTTTGACATACATGCGCATGTCAAGTGCCACCTGATCATTTCTCGAACGGCCGGTATGCAGCCGTTTACCAGTATCGCCGATGCGTTCGGTCAGCAGCTGTTCGATATTCATATGAATATCCTCATAGTCAAGCGAGAACTCCACCTTACCGTCCTCGATGTCTTTGAGGATCCCCTTCAATCCTTCAACGATCTTTTCAGCCTCGTGTTTCTCAATGATACCCTGCTTGCCCAGCATAGTGGCATGTGCGATCGATCCGGTAATGTCCTCTTTATATAACCGGCAGTCAAACAGGATGGACGAGTTAAAATCGTTTACCACCAGATCGGTTTCCTTCTGAAACCGTCCTGCCCATAATTTTGCCATATTGCGTTACCTCACAAAATACCCGTAGGGCGGCACATTCGGACATGCCGCCCTACAACATTAAATTACTTTTCTACCGACGGGAAGTGCTTTCCGGTCTTTTTATAAAGAATCTGGTCATTCAGCGCACGTACCTTGAGCGGCAGACCAAACAGATTGATGAAGCCTGCAGAATCCGCCTGATCATAGCAATCGTCCTCGTTAAAGGTCGCCATATCCTCGGAGTACAGGCTGTACGGCGAGGTGACGGATGCCGGGATAATATTGCCCTTGTACAGCTTGAGCTTCACATCGCCGGTAACGGTCTCCTGCGTGGAATCTACGAATGCGGAGAGTGCCTTACGCAACGGAGTGTACCACTGGCCGTTATAAACCAACTCGCCAAATTTCATTGCAACCTGTGCCTTATAATGCGCCGTCTCCTTATCAAGCGTAATCTCCTCGAGCTTCTGATGTGCCGCGTACAGCACCGCACCACCCGGAGTTTCATATACACCGCGGCTCTTCATGCCGACCAAACGGTTCTCAACAATATCCAGAATACCGACACCATTTTCACCGCCAAGCTTATTGAGCTTTTCGATGATGGCAACCGAATCCATCTCTTCTCCATCTACCGCAGTCGGAACGCCCTTCTCAAAGTGGATGGTAACGTAAGTCGGCTTGTCAGGCGCCTGCTCAGGCGAAACACCCAGCTCAAGGAAGCCCGGCCGATTGATCGGCGCCTCATTGGAAGGCAATTCAAGGTCAAGGCCCTCATGACTCAGGTGCCACAGGTTCTTATCTTTAGAATAGTTGGTTTCCTTATTGATCTTCAGCGGAATATTATGTGCTTCCGCGTAAGCAATCTCCTTTTCACGGCTGTTCAGCTCCCAGAAACGCCACGGAGCAATAATATCCATCTGCGGCGCAAACGCATGAATTGCCAGTTCAAAACGCACCTGATCGTTGCCCTTGCCTGTGCACCCATGGCAGATGGCATCCGCACCTTCTTTGAGTGCAATCTCAACGATGCGCTTGGCAATAATTGGACGCGCAAACGAAGTGCCAAGCAGATACTGCTCATAAGTAGCACCGGCCTTCATGGTCGGAATGATATAATCATCAACAAACTCTTTGGTCAGATCTTCGATATACAGCTTGGACGCGCCGGTCTTGAGTGCTTTCTCTTCCAGGCCTTCCAACTCACCAGCCTGACCGACGTTACCGGACACCGCAATAACCTCACAGCCATAATGCTCTTTGAGCCACGGAATAAGTACCGAAGTATCTAAACCGCCGGAGTATGCCAGAACAACTTTGTTATATTTCTTTTCCATTTCTCTTGACCTCCATACCTGTCATTTTTTCGACTGTTTCATTATACTCCCTATCCCATCGTTTGGCAAGAATAATTTATAAATATTTTATGTTATGCATATTTATTCATATTATGTATTTTCTCCATTAAAGAAATACTTGCACTTTTGGCGAAATCGTACTATGATATCTATAAATGTACTGTGTCAAGACAGATACATAGAATGAATAAAAGCGCACAGGTTACGTGCGCAAAGGGGCGTTTTCGCAATGACAGACAAGAATCTAACCATGTTGACCGACTTTTATGAATTTACCATGGCACATGGCTACTTTGAAAAAGGAATCGCGGATCGCCGCGCATATTTTGACATGTTTTTCCGTCGTGTGCCGGATGGCGGCGGTTATGCCATCATGGCAGGCGTCGAACAGCTCATCGACTATTTTAAAAATCTGCACTTCACCGAAGAAGATATCAAATACCTGCGCGGCCGCGGCTGTTTTTCTGAAGCATTCCTCCATTATCTTAGACATTTTAAATTCCAGTGCGATGTCTGGTCGGTGCCGGAAGGTACGCCGGTATTCCCCGGTGAGCCGCTGGTCACTGTTGCAGGACCGATGATACAAGCGCAGTTTGTAGAAACAATGGTTCTGCTTACTATCAATCACCAGACGCTGATTGCCACAAAAGCAAATCGCATTACACGCGCAGCACAGGGTCGTACGGTGCTTGAATTCGGCTCCCGTCGTGCGCAAGGCTATGACGGCGCTATTTACGGCGCGCGCGCAGCCTATATTGGCGGCTGTCAGGGTACCGCTTGCGTACTGGCCGACCGTGATTTCAAAATTCCCGCCGGTGGCACCATGGCACATTCATGGGTACAAATGTTTGACAGCGAATACGAGGCATTCAAAGCCTATTCGGATATCTACCCTGATAATTGCATTTTCCTGGTGGATACTTACAACGTTCTCAAGTCCGGTGTACCTAACGCATTGCGCGTTGCGCGCGAGATGGTCGAAGAGAAAGGCATTCGCCCGCGCGGCATCCGTTTGGACTCGGGAGATATTGCTTATCTTTCCATCGAGGCTCGTAAAATGCTGGATGAGGCCGGTTTCCCGGATATGCAAATCATGGCATCCAACTCACTGGACGAATATCTGGTACGCGATTTGCTGGTGCAAGGTGCATGCGTGGATTCTTTTGGCATTGGCGAGCGTCTAATCACCTCCAAATCCGAACCGGTATTTGGCGGTGTGTACAAGCTTGCCGCAGTTGAAAACGCCGAGGGTGAAATCATTCCCAAAATCAAAGTTTCCGAAAACGTGGAGAAAATCACTACACCTCACTTTAAGCAGGTGTATCGCTTATTTGACAATAAAACCGGCAAAGCGTTGGGAGATGTGCTGACAATTTATGATGAGGTCATTGACAGCAATCAACCTTATACCCTGTTCCATCCCATTCATACATGGAAGCAAAGAGTGGTCACCGATTACACTGTGCGTCCATTGCGTGTGCAGCTTTTCAAAGAAGGCCGCTGTGTATACACCAGCCCGAACATCAATGCTATCCGCGACTATTGTCTATCCGAAGTAGATACACTTTGGGAGCAAATCAAGCGATTTGAAAACCCGCAGACCTACTTTGTAGATCTATCTCAAAAGCTGTGGGACTGCAAGCATGCATTGCTGGAAGCATGCCGCATTTAACATATAACAAGAACGACCGGATAAGGTACAATAAGTTGCGCAAATTGAAAATCGCATAAAAGAAGACATAGCTTGCAGGCTCTGGTAGAATGAAGTTACCACACAAACATTCGAAAGGAGCAAGCAAACT
>NZ_JBQKJR010000008.1:0-88667 GCF_052117165.1 Agathobaculum sp. LCP25S3_E8 | reverse complement strand
TTCCTTAAATTCTTTGCTGTAACGTTTCATTGCGATCCCCTCCGTCTCTGTTCGTTCAGTTTAACAGATTTTTGGGGAATTTGCGACTGCACTTACAGGGTACTACTCCATTGCGATTATATAATTACATATTTAAAACATTTGCTATTGTAGATAAGATGATTAGATGTGTATATACAATATATTTAGCTCGCCCTATATGCATAAAACGCTTAAAGACGTATGAAAATGAGAGCATAAATGCATTTCTAAAGGAATACGACCTATTATGCAAAAAATTGAATAAGTTGACTACATATGATTTTTATTTTTGGCAATATTATAGACGAAGCAATTTAAACAAAGATATTATTCAATTTCTTGATCAATGGGGAATAGAAGACTTTCAAGTATGGATATACTTTAAGATAGCTCTATCAAACAAGAATCAATTCAAGTTTCTTGAACAAATGTATTCTCGCTTGCATGAGAAACAGAAAGATAATTAGGATATGATATTGTTGCTGTTATAACTAAAAAGACTCGACTAATCTTCTTAGTCGAGTCTTTTTAGTTATTAGATTATGCCATAGCGCGGTATAAAAATGTTACAATTTGTCCCCTGGTGCAAGTTTCATTAGGTGAAAAACTGGTTTCAGAAGTACCAGCAGTAACACCTTTTTCATATGCCCACGCTACAGCATTGTTCAATGCTGAAAGAGGCGGGATATCAGTAAATTCAACATCGGTTTTTATATCATTGGGTTCACCCGATAGTTTCCATAGATAGGTCACTGTTTGACCACGGGTACAGGCAGTATTGCCTTGAAAGTGATTGCCAGTTTCCAAGTTGTTTTCTTGAGCCCAAAGAGCAGCTTTGTAATAGTAAGCACTTGAAGTAACATCAGCAAAACGATATTCGTTAGTAGGCTCTGGTGAGCCATATGCACGCCATAGGAAAGTTATGATTTGAGCTTTTGTACAGGTTTGGTCAGGCGAAAATGTGGTAGCTGTTGTTCCTGATGTTATCCCATTTTTTATTGCCCACTGAACGGAATCAAAGTAGTAAGCATTTTCCAATACATCATAAAAAATGTTTATCTCAGGATCAGAAGGAGTGGGCGGTGCAGGAGTAAGTTCATCTGGATCGGTCGGAGGATTGGGGTTAGTTGTTGTGCCAGTATCGGTAGTATATGGTTGTGATATATATCCGTTCCATGTGGGAGTACTCCATCCAGAAGAATTAGCAGGATAGTAAATTATAACGTTAGCTTTTGTGGAGAATATATCGGAGCCAATTTTGGGTGCATTGCCTGCAAAGTAAACAGATTCTAAATTATGTGCAAGTCTAAAGGACTTATTTCCAATAGTTTGGAGATTAGTTCCAAAAGTAATCTTTTTTAAACTTTTGAGTGAAGCACTGGTGTAAGTGGTCGAAACTTCGGTCACAGAATTAGGGAATCTGATTTCCTGTAAAAGATCGCAATCTCTAAATGCGCTCGTATCAATCGCTTGAATTCCTTCTAAAAGTGTTACTTCGCTTAATGTTTCACAATTACCAAATGTACTTTTTTCAAGTCTTTGGACACTTCCCGGAATTGTGATTGAAGCCAGATTTTCACAGCTGGAGAACGCTGATTCGCCAATAGATGTTACACTACTGGGAATAGAAATAGATGTGAGGCTGTTGCAGTATGAAAATGCATTTTTTTCAATACTTGTAATAGTATCAGGTAGTGTGACTCTGATTACATTGCGACAATATGCAAAGGCGTTTTTACCTATAGTTGTAACTGGAATATCGTATATTTCTTCTGGGATATCTATATCAACAAGTTTGCTGCTATTTTTCACATCTTTGATGGTACCCGTAATGGGATCAAAAACTAGTTCTGCACCGCCATTAACAGGGTAGGTATAGTCAGCTGCAAAGGCCGGGGTGCTCATAGTAAGTATTGCCGCAAAAGAGAATAATAAAGTAAATAATCTAAGTATGCTTCTTTTCATTTCACTTTCTCCTTTTACCAAATAGGCTATTGATTTAAATCTAATATAGCATTTTGGTAAATTGAAGTCAATGAAATATCATTACTTTTATTAATGATATTATAATGTGGAGAGGGGAGGTGTCATTGGTTAAACTAATGACAAGGCGGTGATTCTGTGCAAATAAAAAAACCGATTAATGTTCGCATTGGATCTAATATTCGTGTTGAAAGAGAAAAAGCAGGATATACTCAAGAAACTCTTTCAGAGATTCTCGGTATTACGCCTAATCATTTAAGCGCGATTGAAAGAGGAGTATCTGGGGCTTCTTTGGAGATGATTGATACGTTATGCACATTGTTTGGGATCACTTCAGATACTCTGTTTTTTGGGAATCAAGGACAAACTGATTATAGCGCTAAAATTGCCTTACAACTGGGGAGAATTAAGCCGGAATATCGACCTCAGATTCAAAAAATGTTAAGTGCCTTGATTGAAATTATTCTGAAACAGGAAAAATGAGTATCTAAGTCTCAGATTAGGAGCAGAATACCTACTTTATAATATAGTATATTGATTTTTGTATATCTAGTTAGTGAGATAAGTCTTTTAGCCTGTGAACTGTCTCTTTTAAGTTTTTCAGTGTAATTATATTTTCACTCACGTCGCTAACATAGGCATTTAACATGTCCACATATGTAATTGTTGAAACCAATAAGCCGCTAGTGAAATTTGTAGTAGTAACTATAGACAATACTGCAACTATTAACAGTATTGTCTGTAAAAGGTGAGTGATAATAAATATGACAGATTCTGAATCGGAATTATGTATTTCTATATTTAAAATTCGTTGGATAAAATTTTTATATACTTTCGGATTTCTACTAGAAATGATGCTAATACGTTTTTCCTCGATGCTTTTAGCCTTTTCATAGTTGCAAGTTATTTTTGATTGATATGGATATGTACTAATGGGAATAATTAATGAGAAAATGATTGCTAATACAAATACAAATATTCTAGATTCATGATAGAGAAAAAACAGCGAAACCATTATTCCAAGGACTGTAGAAAAAATTTGAAAGACATTTGCTTCTAAAAAGTTGGGAATATCATCAACTAAACTTAAACGTGCATTAATTAAAGAATTATCCGCTTCAGTTTTGCAAATATACGCATAGTATGAGTTGCTTTCCTCCGATACAATTCGACTATATATTCGGGTATCTAGGCACTTGTTAGCAGTAGTTGAAATACCAAAAATTATTTGTAGTCCAATCCATATTCCTAGCCAAGTATATTTATGTTGCAGTAGATCATCAATACATCTTCCGATTATATATGGATTTATCACTATTATAAGAGACTCTATCAAATCCATAAACCAGACTACGGAAATTTGTAGTGGAGCTTTTTTATAAACTCGAAAAATTTCTGAAATTAAAAATCTCATAATATCATTTTCCTTGTTCCATAAGTATATTTATTATTATAGCAGTTTATAGTCTTGCTGCACCATATTTTCGCCTTATAAGGTGTTGAAACATCGCAAATTTTAGTTTGATGTGTTATTTAACAAAATAAGCAAAAGGCCGAGGATAAGTTCCTCGGCCTCTTGTGTTATATTTATGCGGTAACAGTAGCGGTATACGAAATCCGTTGAACGTGTCCCAATGCGGTACGATCTGCCCGCTCATAATTCGCAGTTCGTACGGGTGTCATGATGTTGACCATCTGACCGCCGATAGAGCCAGCCTGACGGGAAGTCAGATCGCCATTATAGCCCTGCTTCAGGTTGACGCCGACCTCCCTTGGTGTATCTGCACCATCTAAAATGTTGAATGGGAAAGACGATTCAGAAGTTGCAGGGTTGTTCCAACTTCGGCTCGTTTTCCATGTTGATTTCACCGATAAAACGATAGAAGATGCGGATGTCTTGACGGTAGGGCGTGTTGCGGTGGGTTGCTTTACGCAGTCCGTTTTCGAATTGCTTGGGTCCAACTTCAATACGATCGATAAAGGTGAGCAGCGTTTCGCGGTCAAGTTCGTCAATGTGGCTGCACTGTTTGGCAAGCAAAAAGAAACGTTGATAGCGTTCTTCGGTGTCCTCCTGCTCTGGAAGTGCCTGCGACAGCTCTGCGATAACGGCCTGATGTGAGGCGGATTCCTGTTCGAGCGCTTGGACCATGCGGGTCAGTCGGTCGTCATCTAAACGACCTTCGGCGTTGTCCGTATACAGCTTGGTGACAATTTTGTCGATCGTCAGCAGGCGAGCCTGTGCCTGTTGCAAGCGGGCTTGCCGTGCTGCGCGTTCGCCGGTGTCATGCTCTTTTTTTACTGCCGCACGGGCGAGTGCCTCGGCCTGCGCATCAGTCAGTGCGAGCAAGGCGTTTAAATCCTGTCGGATGACTTCAATTAAGTCGACATACTTGATGCGCACGCCATCGCAGCGGTTGGCAATGTCACCGCGCTGATGGGTGCAGGACAGATACCAGTATTTTTCCCGTTCGCCCTTGTACACCGTACCGCAGGAGCAGAGGGAATGACCGCACCGTGCACAGAATACAATGCCTGAAAAGATGCTTTTTCGGATTGCATTCTGAGACAAAGCGGTACGCCGTCCTCGGCCCAGATTGCGCTGCGCCTGATCGTAAAGAAGTGAAGCAATCAGGGGAGGATGTGTGTTGTGTGTGATTGCCCATTCGCTTTGGGGAACTGCGACCTTCTTTTTGGATTTGACACTGATCTTGCGGCTTTTGCCGAGCATGGTATGCCCAAGGTACACCGGGTTTTTCAGAATACGCTTGACCGTGGTGTAGTTCCACAGATCGGAGGCGCGTGCTGCGCCCTCCGGACTGAAGTCATCGCGGAATAGTACACGGTATTTGAGCGGTGGGATGACACCATCCGCGTTTAGGTCGAGGGCGATTTTGCGTGAGGAATCTCCGGCGGCCGCTCGCTCGAAAATGCGCTGAACGATGGAGGCAGTCTGCTCGTCGGGAGTAAGACGGTTTTTATCCATTGGGTCTTTGCGGTAGCCGTAGGGGGGGCAGGCGCAGTACTGTCCGTTTTCCCGCTTGCTGCGCAGCACATCCTTGACCTTGCGTGAGCCGTCCCGCAAATAGACTTCGTTCATAGCGAATTGGAACGGTGCCATGACATTTTCATGGGCGGTGTCGAAGTTGTCTGCGATGGTCAGATAGCGGATGCCGTTCTCCGGGAAGAATTGCTCGGCATAGTAGCTGGATTCGCGCATGTCGCGCCCCAGACGGGACAGGTCCTTGGTGATGACCATGTTGGCCTTGCCGTCATGCAGCTGCCGCAGCATGTCCTGAAATGCTGGACGGTCAAAATTGCCGCCGGAATAGCCGTCATCCACAAATTCCCGCACAAGTGTGATACCATGACGATGGCAATAGTCCTGAATCATCTGCCGCTGGTTTGCAATGCTGGAGGATTCGCCGCTTCGCGCTTCCTCATTGGAAAGACGAAGATAGGCAAAAACAAGTTTCAAATTACCGGTTCTCATGTGATATGCTCCTTTCAGAACCGGCTCACCAGTCGATTATACCGCAGTGCCGATTCCCTCGTCAATGGATGATGTTGTGTGTGCGGCTTGCTGCATGCGCTGCCGGAGCAGGTCACAGGCCGGGACGTTGCCGATATACTGTCGGCTGACGATAAATGTGCCTGCGCCGATGCAGGTCTGTGTTCCCCGCACTGTTCGTGGGGGAGATTTGTAGGCCGTATGCGTTGCAGTGTTCATAAAAGCACCTCCTTTTTGTGGTAATTTGCGTCATAAAACACACTTTTATTCCTTTCCCAACCGAGCGATACACCGTGCGGAGCATAAAAAAACAACCGGGATACCGCAACATATGTTGCGGTATCCCGGTTTGTTGTTATGTGATTCTTCTGATGCAATCAAGTCATGGTTACGCGGTAAGTGGTGGTATGGTGATATGTTTCTCCTGCCGGAAGCACAACAGAGGGAAAATTCAGATGGTGAATGGCATCCGGCCAAGCCTGCGTTTCCAGACAGAATGCCGACCGCGGTCCGTAGCTGGCGCCTTCCTTACCGGGGCTGCCGTCCAGATAGTTGGCTGTGTAGAGCTGCAAACCGGGCTGGGTGGTGCAACACTCCAGACACAGACCGCCGCCGGTCACACGAGCAACTGGTTCCAGAGGGGAGACCGGTTCGGTGCGCAGCACAAAATTGTGGTCGTATCCGTTGCCCAGCGTCAGCTGAGGATGCTCCATCGCCAGTCCCTGTAGAAAGTCTCGCGGAGAACGTAAATCGAAGGGGGTTGATTCCACCGGCAGCAAGACACCGGTGGGCGTGCTGTCGGCATCGGTTTCGGTGATAGCATCTGCCCGGATTTCTACCTGCTGCCCTTCCAGAGAACCGTAGTCGTGTCCCAGAAGATTGAAATAGCTGTGGTTGGTGAGGTTGCACAGAGTATCGGCATCGCTTTTTGCTTGATAATCCAGCGAGAGCGCGCCGTCAGCGGTAAGGGAATAGGTCACCTTTACTTTGAGTGTACCCGGAAAACCCTCTTCTCCCGCCGGGCTGACATGAGTGAGAACCAGAGTTCCGTTGTCGACCTCCGCCTTCCACACCGCCCGGTCAAAACCACGCATGCCTCCATGGAGGCAATTGGGGCCGTTGTTCGCAGCCAAGGGATAGTGGATGCCGTTCAGATCGAAGGATGCACCGCCGATACGATTGGCCACGCGTCCGACTAATGCTCCCAAATATTTGTCCTGCGCCTCATACTCGGCCAAGCTGTTATATCCCAGCACAATGTCACGGCTTCCGTCGGGGGAAGGGACGGTAAAGGAGCGAAGGACGCCGCCGTAGGTAAGCACCTGAGCGACATAATGGCCCGCGCGCAGTGTCCATTGTTCCACTGGCTGCCCCTCAGCGGTTACGCCGAAGGGCTGTCGCATGAATTCTGTCATATCTTACACCTGCCTTAAGAATCGGAGGAAGGCTTCCTTGCCTTCGGTCGTGCGGGCATATACGCCGGCATGCTCCAACACCTTGGCAAAGACTAAGCCAGTTTCTTTATATACCGCGTCCAGCGCATTGTCTGCGGTGAGCTGATATTTGTCCCGGAAGCCCATGGCCCAGCTGGCGTGGGAAGCGGTGAGGGGGTCGGCCTCTAAGTCATCACCGGAGACCAGCTTTTGTGCCACAGCGGCCAGCTCAGTCTTGAGACGGGCCGGGAGGACAGCCAGCCCCATTACTTCGATGAGGCCGATATTCTCTTTCTTGATGTGATGGAGTTCTGCGTGTGGATGATACAGCCCCAAGGGATGCTCCGGGGTGGTGAGGTTGTTGCGCAGCACCAGATCCAGCTCGTAGTCGCTGCCGCGACGGCGGGCAATGGGGGTGATGGTGTTGTGCGGTTCGCCGTCTGTTTCCGCATAGATGACCACGCTCTCGTCAGTATAGCCGCGCCACAGCGTCAGGATGCGGTCGGCCAGATCAATCAGTCTCTGGGGATCGGAGGCGGTGATACGGATGACCGACATCGGCCATTTGACGATACCCGCCTGCACGTCCTCATAGCCAGGGAAAGTAAAGGGGGTCTCTATTGGTGCTTTCTCCATGGCGAAGGTGTACCGTCCGCCTTGGAAATGATCATGCGCCAGAATGGAGCCGCCAACAATAGGCAGGTCGGCATTGGAGCCTACGAAATAATGCGGAAACTGTCCCACAAAGTCCAGCAGCTTGGCAAAGCACGCCCGGTCGATTTTCATCGGGGTGTGGATCGCATTGAAGCAGATGCAGTGCTCGTTGTAATACACATAGGGGGAGTACTGCAAAAACCACGGTGAGTCGTTGATGGTGATGGGAACGATACGATGGTTCTGCCGGGCGGGGTGGTTGACTCTGCCGGCGTACCCCTCGTTTTCCGCGCACAGCAGACAGCGGGGATAGGCTGAAGCCGGCATGTTGCGTGCCGCAGCGATGGCCTTGGGATCCTTTTCCGGTTTGGACAGGTTAATGGTGATATCCAGTTCACCGTAGTCGGTGGGAGCCTTCCACTGGACATCCTTCGCGATGCGGTCGCGGCGGATATAGTTGGTATCCTGACTAAAGCGATAATACCAATCGGTTGCTTTTTGCGGATTTTCCTGCCGCAGGGACTGGAAGGTATCGATGACCTGCGCAGGACGGGGCGTGAGCACGCCCATTAGCGCGGTGTCAAACAGATCGCGGTATACGATGGAGTTTTCCTCCAAAACGCCCCGTGCATGGGCGTCGTCCATGAGGGCGTCGAGCACGGTAGGAAGGTCAATGTCCTCCGGCATTTCCGTCTCGGGGGGCGTATAGCTGTCAAGTTTGAGCACACCCAGCAGAGCGTTTGTCGCCCAGATTTCCTCACAGGGCTGGATAAGACCTTTGCGCAGCGCATAGGTCACCAGCATGGTAATGGCTGTGTCACGTTCCATGCTCAACCCTCCGTATAGCCGTGGGGGTGGCTCTTGTGCCAGGTCCAGGCGGAGGCGACAATGGTGGACAGGTCATTGTATTCGGGCTTCCAGCCCAGCACCTTAACGGCCTTTTCCGAGGAGGCAATGAGCTGGGCCGGGTCGCCGGCCCGACGGGGAGCCATTTTGGCAGGAATCGGATGGCCGGTGACTTCCCGGGCCACATCGATGACCTCCTTGACGGTGAAGCCTACGCCGTTGCCCAAATTGAATACGTTGTTTGCGCCGCCGTTCATCAGGTAATCCAGCGCCAGAATGTGAGCCTGTGCAAGGTCGGTGACATGAATGTAGTCACGAATACAGGTGCCGTCCTTGGTCGGGTAATCATCTCCGAACACGCTGATCATCTCGCGCTGGCCCAACGGCACTTGAAGGATAAGCGGAATCAGATGGGTTTCCGGATTATGCGCCTCACCAATCTGACCGGAGGCGTGCGCGCCGCAGGCGTTAAAATAACGCAGTGCCACATACTTCAGGCCATGCGCCCGAGATACCCAGCCCATCATGTGCTCCATATCCAGCTTGGTCTGACCGTAGCAGTTGGTAGGGCAGGTGGGGTCATCCTCCAGAATCGGCACACGCTCTGGCTCACCGTAGGTTGCGGCAGTGGAGGAGAAAACGATTTTGTCGATACCATGTGCCACCATGGACTGGAGAAGCACCATGGTGCCGTGGAGATTGTTATCGTAATACTTCAGCGGGTCGGACATGGATTCCCCGACCTGAGAGGAGGCGGCGAAATGGATAACGCCGTCAATTTGCTCGGTCTCAAACAGAGTATCGAGCGCTTTCTTGTCTCGAGTGTCCAGCTCATAGAATTTCGCCTTGGGATGAACCGCAGCACGGAAGCCGGTTTGCAGATTATCGGCTACCACGACCTCACGCCCCGCGTCAATCAGTTCATATACCGTATGGGAGCCAATATAGCCGGCTCCACCCAGCACTAAAATCGCCATGTTACAGATGCGCTCCTTTCACATCAAAGCAGTTGTATGATTCAAGACCAGAGAACTGTACCGCCCACCGGGCGAATCCGCAGCACGTGACAGCAGCCGGTACCCAACGCGCCTTCTATCTCACTGCGGAATACATCAAGAATGTCCAGCGGGACAAAAGCCTGAATGGTTCCGGCAAAGCCGCCGCCGTGCACGCGGCAGGCGCCGCGGCCCTTCAGTGCGCGCTGCGCAACCGTCAGCGCAACTGCCATGGACTGTTCCTGTACGGCGCCGGCAGGGGTAATATCCTGCAGCTGTTCCCAGGAGGAATGACCGGACTCATTGACCAGTGCAAGGAAGGTATCCATATCGCCGTTGGCCAGCGCGTCGGCCTGCTTGGCTACCCGCTCATTATCGGCCAGGAAATGCAGTGCGCGAAGCACCGCGCGGTCTCCCACCGCTTTGCGCAGCGCGGGCAGATTGCCGAGCACGTCGGTTTCCTCCACCTCGCGCAGCACCTCTTTGCCGAAAAAGGCAGCTACGGTTTTCATCTCTCTGGGGACTGCAGCGTATTCGTCTGTCAGATCGGCGTGGTCTGCACCGCAGTCGATGATGCACAGGGCATAACCCAAGCTGTCCAGATCCACCTTTAGCGCCCGAACAATCGGGGCAGCAGGATTAGCAAAGTCGATGGTTACAGCACCTCCAACTGAGGAAGCCGTCTGATCCATCAGTCCGCAAGGCTTGCCGAAATACACATTTTCTGCCTTCTGGCCCATCTGGGCAATTGTTACCGGGTCGAGTTCGCCTCCGCAGAACAGATGATTCTCAATGACGCCCAACAGTACCTCGCACGCCGCAGAGGAGGACAAGCCGGAGCCGGGCAGCACATTGGATGTGGCATATACATCAAAACCGGCTACGGTATAGCCTTTCTGTGCGGCCTGAGCCGCCATACCGCGCACCAATGCGGCGGTGCTTTCTTTTTCTTCTTCCTTGGGGTCCAGCGTGTCCAGCGCCACCTCTACCATCGGCCAGCCTTCAGACTGAAAACGGATGGTATTGGTGCCGTTTGGGCTGGCACAGGCCAAAAAGTCCAAATCGACCGCACCGGCCAGGACACGACCGTGCTGATGGTCGGTGTGGTTGCCGCCAATTTCTGTGCGACCGGGGGCAGAGCACAGAGCTACAGGTGCGTCGTCTCCGACAGCAAAGGTTTTCTGAAATTCATCCAGCACTTTTGCGATCCGCTGGCGGGCGGCTGCCAGATCATCATACAGCAGATGGGATAGCGGATCATTCAGTTCTCCGGCATCCAGTGCGCGTCGTACATCGCCCAATTTTTGCATGGTTGTATTCACTCCTTTTGGCCCCGGCAGACCGAGGCGCTGCTTTCAAACACAGTATACATCTTTTTTTAGTAAGTGTAATAGAAAGCCGCTGCAAGCAGGCGGGACCTTTATAGTTGCCTTGCAGCGGCTTTTCGTTTTTAATAAATGGTTTTCTTACTTCTTCTGCACGTACTTCAAGCAGTCGAGCATAACGGCTACCAGAATGATGATGCCGGAGAATACGAACTGCAGGTTGGTGTCAATACCCAGCGTGGTGAGGGAGTAGGTCAGGGCGGTGAAGATGAATACGCCCACAACGACACCGGAGATCTTACCGATACCGCCGGTAAACGAGATACCGCCTACTACGCAGGCTGCGATGGCGTCCATTTCCCAGCCTTGACCGTAAGCTGCAGAACCTGAGCCAACCATACGGATGCATTCCAGCCAAGCGCCGAAGCCATACAGGATACCAGCCATGACGAATGCGCCAACCGTGACCCAGAATACGGAGATACCGGACACAGCAGCGGATTCCGGGTTGCCGCCTACTGCGTACAGGTTTTTGCCGAAAGTGGTCTTGTTCCAGATGAACCACACAATGACTACCGCTGCAACCGCCCACAGAATGATGGTGGGGAAATTGTTGATGCGGGGGATAATCATGTTGGGGATGTTCGGGTCAATTGCACCGAAAGACACACCCTTGGTGGAATAGGTGACCAGGCCGAAGATAACCAGCATGTTCGCCATGGTGGAAATGAAGGGATGCATTTTGAACTTCGCCGTAAAGAAACCGGCGATTGTGGTGAACACGGTGCAAAGCACGATGCACACAACCAGCGCCAGAAGAACACGGGCAATGACCGGCAGGCTGGTAAAGTCAAAGATATGACCGAACACGGAGCCGGTGTTGATGCCCTGATGCATGACGATAGTTGCCGCCGTCATGCCCATGCCAACCATACGGCCGATGGACAGGTCGGTGCCGGCCAACAGAATCAAGCCCGCAACGCCGAGCGCCAGGAACATTCTGGGCGAAGCCTGCTGGAGAATGTTCAGCACGTTGTTTACCGTCAGCAGCTGTACGTTCTTCACCAGCGGGGTAATGATACACAGAGCGATGAAGATAATGATAATGGCGATATACAGACCATTTTTCAGCAGGAAATCACGGCGGTTGAATGTGTACTTGTAGTTCTCCCACCGCTGCGCCATGGATTCACCAAACGAGAATCTGGACATGCGCAGCAAGTCGATGAGGTGGAACTTGTGTTCAAAGGCGGCGTGCTGCCGGTCCTTCACCTCCTGCAGATTCTTAGCCCGCTGCATTTTGGCGTCAAAGAGCCGGTTTTTGTGGACGTACTTTTCATCCTTGATTTCATGCGCATCGCTGAGCTTGGAAATCGTGCTCTGATGCTCTTGATTTAGTTTGGCGACCGTTGCGCGGTATTTTTCCTCGACAAGCACCTTTTCGTCCTTGCAGCTTGCAATGACCGCCTGATAGTAGTCCGTATTGAAATGGGCTTTTAAGTAATTCTCCGCGTCGCTAATCAGTTTGGCGATTGTATCTTTATTTCGATTCTCGACCGCCTTGGCTTTCTCCAGTTCCGTCTGAAGTTCCCGAATGCGGGCTTCTTTCTCTTGAGCGGTGTAGATTTTATCCCGCTTCAGGCTGTCGATGGCGCTTTGGATTTCGATCACCTTATCGGTGCCGTCCTCGCGCAGGTCATTAATCTGATCTTGAATTTTGCCGACATATTCGTCGATGGGCTGGCGAAGCTGCGCTTCCTGCTCAGCCGTAAGAATTTTTGTACTTGTTGATGCCATAAGCGATTTCTCCTACTACAGGTATTTTGCGCTAAGCCGCAAAAGCTCTTCCTGATCGGTCTCTTTGGTGTTGACAATGCCGGAGAGATGTCCGTTGGACATAACGCCGATACGGTTGGTGATGCCGAGTATCTCTGGCATTTCGGAAGAGACGACGATGATGGTCTTGCCGCGCTTGGCCATATTAATGATCAGCTCGTAAATCTCGTATTTGGCGCCCACGTCGATGCCTCGAGTGGGTTCGTCCATCATAAAGACCTGAGGTTCCCGTTCCAGCCACTTGCCGAAGATAACCTTTTGCTGGTTGCCGCCGGACAGGCTGGAAATCATATCGTCGGGGCCCATGCACTTGGTGTGCATGATCTTGATTTCCTTGTTGGTCGCTTTTACCATCTGTGCATCAGACAAGGCAAAACCGCTCTTGTACTGATTCAGATTCGCAATGGTCGTGTTAAAAGTGAGGTCACATTTGAGGAACAGTCCGTTGGCCTTGCGTTCCTCGGTGATCATGGCGAAGCCGTGCTCAATTGCCTCTCTGGCACTGCTAAAATTCATCAGACGGTTCTTGAAATAAACACGGCCGGCAGCACGTGTTCGAACACCGAAAATCGTTTCCAGCAGCTCGGTGCGTCCGGCACCCACCAGACCGTACAAGCCGAAAATTTCGCCTTCCTTTACATCAAAAGAGATGTCCTGAAGATAGGGGGCGTACTTGGTGGAAAGGTGCTGCACCGACAAAATCGTGTCTCCCGGTGTGTTGTTGACCGGGGGGAAGCGACTCTCCAGGGAGCGGCCTACCATGGCGGTGATAAGCTCGTTCATGTTGGTGTCCTGCGAGGGTTTGGTCATGACCAGATTGCCGTCGCGGAGTACGGAAACCTCGTCACAGATTTCAAAGATTTCATCCATTTTATGCGAGATGTAGATGAGAGCAATGCCCTGCTCCTTCAGCATCCGCATCATTTCAAAGAGTTTATCGACCTCCTGCACGGTAAGGGAGGAGGTGGGTTCATCCAGAACAATTACCTGAGAGTTGTAGGAAATTGCTTTGGCGATTTCACACATCTGTCGTTGGGAAACGGACATGTTTCGCATGGGTTGGGTCAGGTTGACCGTCATACCCAGCTTGCGGAACAGTTCCGAAGCTTTCTTTTTCATCCTGCCTTCGTCGACCATGCCCACGGAATTGGTGGGATAGCGGCCAAGAAACAGGTTGTCTATCACATTGCGTTCCAGACATTGGTTAAGTTCCTGGTGCACCATGGCGATTCCGTTCTCCAGAGCATCCTTAGGGCCGGAGAAGCTGATCTCTTTACCATTCAAAAAGATCTTTCCTTCGTCCTTCTGATATGTGCCGAACAGGCACTTCATCATTGTGGACTTGCCGGCGCCGTTTTCGCCCATCAGTCCCATGACCGTTCCGCGCTTGACATCCAGATTGATGTGATCGAGCACTCGGTTACGGCCAAAGGATTTACTCATGCCGCGGATTGACAGGACAATATCGTTTTTTGCATCTGTCATTCTCGTTACTCCCGTTTATGCAATATTGCCAGATTGGGCGGACACAAGCGCTCCGCCCTGATTTCCTTGGAAAAACAGGATTGGGGAGAAGGGATTCTTCCGTATGGAGAATGGCTTCTCCTAAGACGGAGAATTCCTTCTCCCCAATCACATTGGCTTGTTACCTATTGTTTCGCTTGAAAAAGTGTTCGAATTCGAATTACTGATTCAGCAGAGCAGTGTAGGAAGCTGCGTTGTCGGTCTTAACCATGTTGATGGCGAAGGCGTCGTACGCGCTCGGATTGCTCAGACGGTTGGTGATGTTAGCCTCGGTCTGGCCGTCGCCGCCGATGTACTCTACCTTCAGGTTGAGCAGATCGTCATAGTTCTGCAGCAGCGGCTGGTAAGTAGCGCTGAGGAAGTTATCAGCAGCGTTGTAAATGTTCAGCCATACGCTCTTTTCCGGATGAGCGGATGCATCCAGCTGATTGCTGACCGGCGCGTAAACCTTGGTGGAGTCGGTGAAGTCGTTGTAGTTATCCTTGGTAACTGCTACGTTCAGAGCGTAGTAGGAGCGAGCGGACTCGTCGTAGTAGTAAACGTCGTCGCTCAGTACGTTGCCGGCGTCATCCTCGGTGCCGATACCGGTGTCGATATCCACGCCGTCCAGTGCGTTGCGCAGTACGCGTAGGGTCAGGTAAGCCTGAACGTCAGCGTGCTGGCTGATGGTGCCGCCGTAGCCTTCTGCGATAGCAGCTACTGCGTCAGCGTTGGCGTCATAACCGAAGGTCGGAACCTTGTTGGTCTTGGACCAAGCGTTGAACATGGACATGCCCATGCCGTCGTTGTTAGAAGCTACGATGTCGATCTGGTCGCCGAAGGAGGAAGCCCAGGTGCCGATCGCGTTGCCGGCGGTAGCAGCATCCCAAGTTGCACCGGCGGAGTTCTTCATTTCCTGAGAAGCCAGCTCACGGACGATGTAGGTCTTACCGTTGACTTCCAGAGAGCCGTCCTTAACAGCGGTAGCGGAGCCGTCGGCGTTGCTGCCTACGGGATCGCTGTTGATAGCGCCGTTGGTTTCAACGGCAGTACCGAGAGCTGCACGGACACCGCGGGTACGGGCGATGGAGTCGTTATGACCGATGTCGCCGATAGCGAGTACATAGCCGATGATGCCGTCGCCGTTGCGGTCGATGGTGTCAATGTTAGCCTTTACGTAGTCCAGAATCATGGTGCCCTGAAGCTCAGCGCCCTGATTAGCGTCAAAGCCTACGTAGTAAGTGTTTTCGTTAAAGTTCAGAGCGGTCATATCCAACTCGCCGGTCGAGCTATTGGAGGGCTGACGGTTGAACCATACTAAGGGCTTATCCTTGTTGGCAACTTCTGCTGCTTCCGTACCGCTGTTGTTCTGCGTAGTATCCGAAGTGTTGCCGCCCGAAGAGCAAGCCGCCATGCTGGCCATCATCGCAGCAGCCAGGGTAAGCGCGAGTACCTTTTTCTTCATAATGATTCTCCTTTTCTCCTTTTAGTTGGAAGGGGCATTCTTTAGAAGTTCCTTCCTGCTTGTTTTCATTGTATGGGAAACAATACGGAAAAACAAGGTAAAAAATCACCGAAAAAGGGGTAAATTTCATTGAAATTTATTATAAAATGAAATTTTTAAATCTTTAAATTGTGCATATTTAACAATTCAGCGTCTGTCGAATGCGAACAGAGCCTTTTGACTGTCTACATCAAAAAGGTTGTTCCGATCCACAATCTGAGTTGAGGTGTCCACGATGCGTTCCATCCCGCCGGCTTGCCCGGCGAGCAGCTTATAAGCGCTTTCCACGCCCAGATAGCCCATGGCATAAGGATTCTGCACAATAAGGGCATCGACCGAGCCTTCCTGCAGGCCGTCCACGGTGGCTACGTTGGAGTCGAAGCCCACCAGAAAAACCGTTTCGGACAGCCCCATCTGTTCTACTGCCTGTGCTGCGCCCACGCTGGTAGGCTCATTAAAGGCCAGCAGCACATTGATTTCCGGGTGGGTTGTCAAAAGAGAGATGGTGTCCATTTTGGCGTGGCTCGCCTCCGCCAGTGTGTTGATGACGCTGACAACTTCGGCCCGGTCGCTGGCGGCAAAAGCATCTGCCGCACCTTGTTCCCGCTCCTGACCGTTGGCGCTGCTGATGTCATAATTCACAATGCCGACCCTTAGCGGGGTTTTTACCCGTTCAAGGGCTGCCTGCGCTGCCATCTGTCCGGCGGCGTAGTTATCCGTGCCGATATAGGTGCTCACTGCTTCGGAATCCACATTGCTGTCGATGGCTACGATTTTGACGCCGTTTTGGGCGGCGGCATCAATCGCTGCGGCGTTGTTTTCGTAGTCGATGGCAGAAAATACAATGGCTTCGGCTCCTTCATTTACCGCATCTGCCACCATTTGATTCTGTGCTTCGAAATCCTCTTCGGTATTTGGGCCAATGATGGTGAGCTTGAGATTGTATTCTGTGGCGGCAGCCTCCGCCCCGGCAAAAACAGACAGCCAGAACTCTGTTTGTGTGGACTTGGCCACCAGCGCTACCGTATGCTGTCGGGAGTAGTCGGTGCCGGTGGAGCAGCCGCACAGCAGTACACAAAGCATAACTGCCCATACAGAGCCCCATCTATTTCGTCTCATAATCTCCCTCCTGTATTTTAGGCATGCGAATTTCCACACAGGTCCCTACGTCCGGCTCGCTGCTGATGTGCAGGCCGTACTGCTTGCCAAAATAGATTTGCAGCCGGTCGTTGACATTTCGGATACCGATGCCGGTGCGGTCCTCCGGTCCACGCTGTAAAATGGACTGAATCAGCTCGTCACTCATGCCTACGCCGTTGTCCCGGACGTCGAATACAATGTCCTCTCCGTCCTGCCGCACCTGCACGGTAATGCGGCCTTCATCCACCAGCAGGTCAAGACCATGGTTGATGGCGTTTTCGATAATGGGCTGCAGGGTTATCTTGTTGCAGTAATAGTTCAGGCACGCAGGGTCGACATCGAACTCATAGGTAAACTGGTTTTTATAGCGGTATTTCTGAATTTGCAGATAGCTTTCCGCATGCTCGATTTCCTTGGCGATGGGGATAAGCTCATGTCCCTTACTGATGCTGATGCGGAACAGCCTGGCCAGTGCGTGAATCATTTTTACCGCATCGTCATTGCGGCCCTGCTCACACATCCAGGCGATGGAATCCAGCGTGTTGTACAAAAAGTGAGGATTGATTTGCGCCTGAAGCGCTTTCAGCTCGGTTTTGCGAAGGTTGATTTCCTCCTCTCGTACCGTGGTCATGAGACGCTGGATGCGCAGCACCATATGCTCGAAGGAGCCGGAAAGCTCCTGCACCTCACGGGTGCCGCCTACAGGCAGATAGGTGAAGTGGTCGGCATCGGTTTCAAAACTTTCCATGGCGTCGGCCAGACCGCGGAGCGGGCGGGCCAGCAGTCGGGAGAGCAGAAAACTTGTCAACACCGCTGCCGCGAGCATCACCACTCCCAGTGCAAGGGAGAGGCGAATCATTTCCCGGAAGCTGCGGTTAACCATTTCATCCACATAGCTGACGCCCACGATACGCCAGTCGCTGTCTGCCACGCTGGTGACGGAATAAATCACGGTGTCATTGACATAGGCGCCGTCTGCTAAAGAAGCCAGAGAGGTGGTGTCCTCTGATTTCAGACCCGCGTACAGCAGCTGCTGCTGGGGATGATAAACAATGTTACCCTCTTTGTCCATGAGAAAGCAGTAGCCGCGCTGGCCGATGCTGACGTTATTGATGTAGGTAGAGATGCTGGAAAAACTCAGGTCAAGCGATACCCAGGCTGTCTGGTTGCCTGACTCCAGCGGCACGGTCATGGTCACCACCCAGGGGTAATAGCCTTCGAAGATACTCTCCACATGGGGAGCGGTCATATAGGCGCCGCCTGAGGCGCGCGCCCGGTCCAGATTGAAGGAAAGATTTTGATAAATGACCTCCCGGGGTTCTCGATCAAGGCACCAGCAGTCCAACATCTTACCGGAAGGCGAGTAGCTTGTTACGGCAACCACATCCGGGCGAAAGGTCAGAAAGGCATCTAGGAGCTGGTTTCGATTGTCGGCGCTTTCCAGAAGGGACCATTCCACCAGAGACATGGCCTGCTCCATGCTTTGCAGATAGTTGCCGACCGTGTTGGAAACCTGAGAAACCGCTTGGTCGCTGCTGGTAAGGGCGCTCTGCACCATGGCGCTGCGGTAGCGGTTGAGAAAAAGAAGAATGCTGCTGCACAGGATGACCGCCACCACACCCAGTACCATGGAAACCAGAATGGTGGTAATGCGCAGCCCCGTGCGGGAAACGCCATCCTTCACAATCACTCACCTGCCTTTTCCCGATCCAGCCTGCGGCGCATCGTGCTGGGGGATTCACCGCAGTATTTTTTAAAGCAGTAGCTGAAGTAGTGCTGGTCGGTATAACCGCACCGCTGGGCAATTTGCTGAATCTTGAGTGGGGAGGATATCAGCAGCTCACGGGCGGCTTCCATCCGCTTGCGGATGAGAATGTTGATGAAGGTTTCGCCGGTGTATTTTTTGATACAAGTGGAAAGATGATTGGGGCTGACGGTCAGCATCCCGCTGAGCGATACCAAAGAAAGGTCGGCATCCATGTAGTGCTGGTTGAGTGACTCCATGGCCCGCTTGCACAGCAACTCGCCCCCTTTGACGGACGGAGATAAGTCGCTGATGAATTGTGCGCCGCTTTCCATGCGGTCGCCCTGACGAAGAGCCTCCATTGCCTCTCGATACGCATCGTGGAGGGCGGTCAAATTCCGTGTCGTGCGGCTGATGCCGATACGGCAGCATTTGCCCAGCACACGATCAGCCATTTGGGGAATTTCATCCGCCAGGATGTGAAGGTATTTGTCAAAATCAGATGGATTACCCAGCAGCACGGAAATCACTTTGCCGGAAGCAAAAAAATGGGCGCCGCGCAGATATTTTGTTGCCAGTCGATTGACCGACGCGACAAAAGAGGGAGGCGTGCAGTTGCCTCCGTCTGTTTCCAGCAGGGTGGATACCATCACAATATAGTGGGGACGGTCTTCCATATCCCGCAGCAGGCCGCACTGCCGTGCATAAGCCTTGGCCCGCGGCTCACCATCCGGCTCGGCGTAGTCATCCAGTACCAGAGGCATCAGCATTGCAGTCTGCAGGTCCAGCCCGCCGGGATTGGGGGAGGCCTGCCGGAACATGGCAAACTGGGTGTCAATCTTCTGCCTGATATTTTGCAGCTCCTTACTCAACCCTTCCATGGTCAAAGGCTTGAGCATATAGCTGATGATGTTATACTGGATCGCCTGTTTGGCGTATTCGAAATCATCATAGCCGCTGAGAAAAGCGATATTGGTGGCAGGTCGAATTTCGCGTACCTGTCGGGCAAGCTCGATGCCCGAAATGAAGGGCATGCGGATATCGGTGAGCAGCAGGTCAGGCTCGCATTCCTCCACCATCTGCAGAGCATCCAGCCCATTGCTGGCACTGCCTACCAGACGGAAACCGTAGTCCTCCCAGGGAATCATGGTACATACTGCTTCCCTTAATTCATCCTCATCGTCCGCGACAATCACAGAGTATAGTGATTTAGCCATAATGGCACCCATCCTTTCCTAACCAAGGATTCTGTTGTGCAGTATTATACCAAATTTCTCCCCATTTCGCAAAACAAATTCTGCATAGTACACAAACGGGCCTGGCGAAATGATATCGGATGGGACGGTAGAGAATCTGTTCGATGGGAGAAATGGCAATGATTTGATAAAAAGGCGGATAATGCCAAAGTGTCACATATTACAAAATGATGGAAAAATGTACTGCGTTTCTGTGTAAAATCACAAAACGGGGGGTATAGAATGTTCGGGTCAAGCAAAATGAAAAAGTTGAGGAGCGGATCAGAGGGAGAGACGAGTGTGCACATTGGGAATGACAGCGGCAAGGATGCGGATGAGATGCGGGGCGGAAAGAGTTTCGCTGGAGAACACAGAAAGATAGGCTGTTAAAACGATATGGTAACAGAAAACGGCCGCCTCCCGTTTCGTGGGAAGCGACCGATTGGGGGTGTGAGCCGGTATGTAGTGTGGTTAGAGAGTTTAAGATGGAGAAGAGACAGCAAGGTCGGCTGCCGCCTCCATCTTAAAGCGATCCATTGCGGCGCGTGCTTCCGGAACCATACCCTGATTAGAACCATTCTTCGTGTTAGTCATGTTTTTTTCTCTCCTTTTGTTTGATTTTTGTTTTTGGGGTTTTGCTGATAGTATTTTGTGCGCAAAAACCCGCAATATGAGATGAAATTGCTGTTCTTCGAGGAAAATGCTGCGCAATTTATGTGCAAAAATTTCAATAATGTCTTTTTGAAAGGAAAAAATGTTGTGTGCGTGCAGCAGTTGGAATGTCTTGTGCTTTAACTACTTTTTTGATATAATATTATAAATCAATTAACGAGAAGGAAGCTATGAAACGATTTGTCATCGGTATTCTGGCGCATGTGGATGCGGGGAAAACAACGCTGTCTGAGGCGCTGCTGTATCTGACGGGCGCAGTGAAAAAACTGGGACGGGTAGACCATCAAAATGCCTTTTTGGATACGTTTGCGATTGAGCGGGAACGTGGCATCACGGTTTTTTCCAAACAGGCCGAGCTGTCGCTGCCAACGGCTGCGGTGACGCTGCTGGACACGCCGGGGCACGTGGATTTTTCTGCGGAAATGGAGCGCACGCTGCAGGTGCTGGACTACGCAATTCTGGTGGTCAGCGGGACGGACGGTGTGCAGGCGCATACGCAGACGCTGTGGCGGTTGCTCGAGCGGCATCATGTGCCGACCTTTCTTTTTATCAATAAAATGGACATCCATCCGGACACGCGTGAAGCGCGTATGGCAGAGCTGAAAAAACGTATGGGGGATGGATGTATTGCCTTTGACCGGCCGGATACCATGGCGGAGGAAATCGCCATGTGTGATGAGACGCTGCTCGAGCGGTATCTGGAAACAGGCTGCGTGGAGCAGGAGGAAATCGCTTCCCTGATTCGCGCTCGCAAGGTGTTTCCGTGTTATTTTGGTTCTGCGCTGCGGCTGGAGGGCGTGGAAACGCTGCTTGACGGACTAGAGCGTTATACGCAGCAGCCACAGTATGATAGTGTATTCGGTGCACAAGTATTCAAAATCACACGCGACGGACAGGGCAACCGTCTGTCACATCTTAAAATCACTGGTGGCACGCTCACGGTGCGTGCGCTGCTGTCCGGCGAAGAAGACGGCGGCTGGCAGGAAAAGGTCAACCAGATTCGTGTGTATTCGGGCGAAAAATTTCAATCGGTCGAGCGGGCGGAAAGTGGTATGGTTTGTGCTGTGACCGGTTTGACTCACACCAAGCCCGGCATGGGATTGGGCAGTGCGGCGGGCGCGCTGCCGCCGGTACTCGAACCGGTATTAGGCTATCGGGTGCAGTTTCCGGATACGTATGACGCACATACTATGCTGAGGAATCTGCGTCAGTTGGAAGAAGAGGACCCGCAGCTGCGCGTAGTCTGGAACGAGCGTTTGGGTGAGATTCATTTGCAGCTCATGGGTGAGGTGCAGCTGGAAATCCTGACCCGCGTGATTGCGGAACGCTTTGGCGTGGCGGTCACATTTGATGAAGGTAGCATCGTCTATAAGGAGACGATTGCTACGCCTGCGGTCGGCATCGGCCATTTTGAGCCGCTGCGCCATTATGCAGAGGTACATCTGCTGCTGGAGCCGGGTGAGCGTGGCAGTGGCTTGCAGTTTGCCACGGCATGTCCGGCTGATACGCTGGATATCAACTGGCAGCGTTTGATTTTGACGCATCTGGCAGAGAAAACGCATGTCGGTGTGTTGACCGGCGCGCCGATTACCGATATGAAAATCACACTGCTAACCGGTCGCGCGCATGTCAAGCATACCGAAGGCGGTGATTTCCGCGAAGCAACCTATCGCGCGGTGCGCAACGGTCTGATGCAGGCGGAAAGCGTGCTGCTCGAACCATATTACGCATTTGAACTGACGCTGCCGGAAGAATGTGTGGGCCGTGCGATGAACGATATTCAGCGTATGGAGGGTACATTCGAGTCGCCCGAGCCGCAGGAGGATGGCGTGCTGCTGACCGGCACGGCACCGGTCTCCACGATGCGCAATTACTGGACCGAGGTGGCGGCCTATACCAAAGGACGCGGACGGCTGGTGTGCACGCCGGATGGCTATGCGCCTTGCTACAATGCCGCGCAGGTAATTGAGAAATGCGGCTATGAGCCGGAGCACGATACCGAAAATTCCTCGGATTCTGTCTTTTGTTCGCATGGCGCGGGCTATGTCGTTAAGTGGGACGAGGTGCGCGCACATGCGCATATGGATGCAGGCGTGTGTTTGCAGCCGGAGGAAGAAGAGCCGACGGTTCAGCCCGTGCGCCGTACGGCGGCGTCATCCGGCTTGGATGACGATAAAGAGCTGCGTGCTCTGTTTGAGCGCACCTACGGTCCGATTCGTGACCGCGGCTTTGAAGCCTTTCGGCAGAGCCGCAAAAAGGCGGAGACAATCGAGCAGCTGTATGTTACCCGCATTCGTGCGGATGACTATCTGCTGGTCGACGGGTATAATATTATTTTTGCATGGGACGAATTGCGCAGCATGGCGGCTGCGGATATCAATGCGGCACGCGAAGCGCTGGTGAATGTATTGAGCAATTATCAAAGTGTGCGCAAGTGCCATTTGATTGTGGTGTTTGATGCATACAAGGTCAAAGGGGGAATGGGGTCGATTGAAAAACGGCATGGTCTGCATATCGTTTACACCAAAGAGGCGGAAACGGCGGACATGTATATTGAACAGGCATCCTACGACCTCTCCCGCACGCACCGTGTGCGCGTTGCCACATCGGACGGCATGGAACAGATGATTATTCTGGGACACGGTGCGGAGCGCATTTCCGCCACAGAACTGAAATGGGAAGTGGAGCAGGCCAGCCAGCATATTGCAGATGTGATTGCGCGTTTGCGGCGGGAATAATATGCGGCGGATGCAGAAAAGTGGCGGCTTTTTGAGGAATAATGTTGCAAAGGGGTATGCATATGAAGATTTCGACAAAGGGAAGATATGCGCTTCGTCTGATGATCGATCTGGCACAGCATGATGCTGCCGGCTACATCCCGTTGCGGGATATTTCCAAAAGGCAGGAAATATCGGCTAAATATCTGGAACAGATTGTCGTTCAGTTGTCGCGTGCGGGTTTTGTTACATCCACACGCGGCGCGCAAGGCGGATACCAGTTAGCACGGCATCCGTCGGAATATACCGTTGGGGATATTTTGCGTATTACAGAAGGTACGCTGGTGCCGGTAGCGTGTCTGGAACATGATCCGGTTGAGTGTACGCGTGCACAGGAATGCATTACACTGGACTTTTGGCGTGGCTTATATGATGTGGTCAATCGGTATGTGGATTCGGTTACGCTTGAGGAATTGGTCAACCGCGGCAAAGCATTGGATTTTTCCATTTGAAAAAATAACGCCGGACGAGAGTCCGGCGTTTTCTTTTGGTGTGAAATTGTTTATGCGCGGTGCAGCAGCTTTTTGACACCGACCAGCAGTTCGCGGCAGTTGAGCAGGAACACAACGAAGAACAGCAGCAGCTGCCACAGCAGCCAAAGCGGCGGCTCGAGCAACATCAAAGCGCCCTGCACGCACAGTAGAAACACGGTGATGCCCAGCCGCCTTTTATTCCAGCGCACCGGCATGAAGCGGCGGCTGTCCACCGCACGGTACAGGAACAGGATGACATAGCTGATGAGCGTTGCTGTCGCCGCGCCCATGCCGCCGTAGCGCGGGATGAGCAGCGCGTTGAGCGTGATGTTGACAACTGCGGAGAACGCAGTGGACAGGAACGAGGGAACCGTACGTTTTTCCAGCAGGTATACGCTCTTCTGGAAACTTGAAAGGCAGTTAAAGCCCGCGCCGACTGCAAGCAACGGAATGAAGGTCCAGCCGATATAGTAGCTGGGCACGGCCAATACCGTGATGGCGAGCTTGGCGCACATGATGCCGCCTGACGCAATAATGAACACAATTGAGCTGTACGTGTTGCCGACGTTGGAGAAAAACTGAATTTGCTCCTCGCGCGAGTTGTTGTTGACGATGGAAATTTGCCATGCATCGACGAAAATCGAAGCAACCAGCGCGATCAGCGTTGGAACGCGATAGGCGATGGAGTAAATAGCGCTGACTGAGGTATCCTGCATGGATGCAAGGAATGCCTGATCGGAAAAGCCAATAATATAGACTAGAATCGCGTCCGGCACGAGCGGCAGCGAATAGGCCAGCATGCTGCGCCACAAGTAGAAGTTGGGTTTGCGCAGCCGGATATATTTCCATAGACTGGCAAGCAGGAACAGACAGACGGTGGAAAGCGCGTCCGCGCAGATGATGGAGAACACATAGCCGAAGATATTCCATTTGAATACCGTCAGATAGAGAATGTTGAGTAGGATGGTGACAAGGGTACGGAAAATACCGTCAACGGCGTACAGCCGTACATAGCCCAGTGCCCGGATGAATTGGCTGCAAGCATTTTGCGTGCAGGAGGTCAGCACATACAGATAGATGAGCCACTGATATTCCAGCAGCGAGCCGGAAGCGCCGGTCGAAGTGTTGTAGTGGATAAGGCCGAGCAGTGGGTGGAATGGCAGCGCAATGATAAAGCCGCACAGGATGGTTGCAAGACCAATGGTGAATACGTCGCTCTTACGGCGGCGGCGCTCCAAACCGTAACGGATGATCGCCTGTCCGATGGAAAGCGAAACGACCGGATAAAGAATGCTGGTGGTCTTGACAATCAAATCGGCAACGCCCATCTCATCCGTAGTCATCATGCCGGTGTAGAAACGCAGCATGAGGATGACAAGAATTTTAGAGCTGAACGTGCCGATTGCAAAGATAAAGGTGTTGCTTAAAAGTCGCTTATACTGATTCATTCAGGCACCCTTTCTCAACCGGATGGTATGAATGCGGTCTGTGATGCGATCGGTCAGCCATGCGCCGACAAGGCCGCACAGAATACCCAGCAGCACACCGGCCAGCACATCCGTGGGATAATGCACGCTGGCATAGAGTCGGGAGAAAGCAATCAGCGCTGCCAAGATGTAGGCAAACACACCGGATTTGCGGTGAAAAAAGCATAAGGCTGTTGCCGCCGCAAAAGAGGACAGGGTATGACCGGATGGAAAGGACCACTGGTCTCCCGGATCAAGCAGGGCGGTCAGCTCCGGATGCGTCACAAAGGGACGGGGACGCATGATCCATTCCTTGAGCCATACATTACCGATGAGCACGCCGATGAGCAGTGCCACCAGCATCGCGGCGCCTGCGCGCCGCGTTTTGCGAAAGCACAGCAAGGCGATGGCCAGCACAATCCAAACAGCGCCGGCATTGCCTATCAGCGAAAAGAACTTCCAGAATGTGTCGGAAATGCCGCCGCGCAAATGAGTGGAAATTTCATACAGAATATCAAAGTCAAACGATCGGATGATGTCAAGCAGTACCTCCAAGGCAGGCGCTCCTTTCTGTCAATCAGTAAGCAGTTTTCTCGCTGTCTGCGCGATCAATCCGGTCGACGATCAGCGCAATCGCCTGATCGCCCGTTACATTGGTCGCTGTGCCGAAGCTATCCTGAGAGAAGTGCAGTGCAATGATCAGCTGCTGCATGGGATCGGTGAAACCGAGCATGGAGGTGATGAGGCCGAGCGCCGCCATCACGCCGCCGCCGGGTACGCCCGGTGCGGCAACCATGGTCACGCCAAGCATCATAATGAAGGGGGCAAACATGGCAATGGTGGGCGTCAGGCCGCTGGCAATCATAATACCCATCGAGCCGAGCACCAGACAAATGGTGTCGCCATTTAGGTTGATGGTTGCGCAAAGCGGCACAACGAAATCTGCGACATCCTCATTGACATTGTTGTTATAGGCACAGCCCAGCGCTACCGGAATTGTGGAGGCGGAGGACTGGGTACCCAGCGCAGTAAAATAGGCGGGCACAACATTTTTTATGCTTTTGAAGTGGTTTTTGCGGCAGACCACGCTGGCCAGTCCGAACTGCGAGAAAATATACAGCAGCTGCAGCACAATAATGATGCCATACAGAGAGGCAAACATCTTAATGGTGGCAAACAGACGGCCTTCTGCGGCGATGTTGCAGAACAGACCTGCAATATGAACCGGAATCAGCGGGATAATGATGCGCTTGAGTACGCCGGAAACAATTCGCTGCAGGTCCCGGCACACGTCCAGCAGGGAGGAGCCGCGCAGGTTTGCCATGCCGATACCAAGTACAAATGAAAGTACCAGCGCGGTCATTACGCCGAAAATTGGCTGGATCTCAATGGTGAAAAACGGCTGGAAGGCGTTGCTTTCCAGCACGTCGCCCGTAATGGGCTGGATGAGTGAAGGCAGTACCGCCTTGCCAATAAGAAAAGTAAGAAAACCGGAGATAACCGTGGTGCCGTAGGCCAGCAGCAGCGTAATGCCAAACAGGCGATTGGCCTTCTTACCCAGCTCCGCCATGCCCACTGTGATAAACGAGAGGATGATCAGCGGAATCATAAAGGACAGGAAGGTGGAGAACAGAGACGTAAACGTGGCAAATAAGCGCACGACGGCAATAAATGCAGTGGAGTCCGCAATGCCGAACCAGCCACCACACAGGCCGATCAGTGTTCCGGCGATGATGCCGACAATCAAACGAATAAGCAATCCCAGTTGTTTCACGTATTTTTTCTCCTCTTTTTTTGCAGTATAGCTATTACTATACCAGATTGCTGCAATCTTCGCAAGTCGACAGCCTTGTAAGGAAAAAATTAAAATACCCCTTGACAATCGTGCAGCCAAAGGCTAATATAATAACATATTGCAAAAGGTGATGAACGGGTAAAGTAATCGCATCCCTGTCCACAGAGAGCTGTCGGTTGGTGTAAGACAGCGTCAGGAAACGGTGAAACTCGCCCGGGAGCGGTCCGCTGAAAGCCATCCGGCCGGTAGGAGGGAACGGATGCCCACCGTTACAGGGGCGGCGTATTGTTTGATGCGCGCTGAGTGGCCGTATTTTGTGCGGCAACAAGAGTGGTACCGCGGAGTAATGCTTCGTCTCTTAATTTTAATTAAGGGACGAAGCTTTTTTTGTCCCTGTACACCAAAAGACAAGAAAGTGAGGACAAGAACATGGCAAGAACCATCCGAATTTTTGACACGACGCTGCGTGACGGTGAGCAGTCTCCCGGCTGCAGCATGAACCTGAACGAAAAAATCGAGGTTGCCAAGCAGCTGGAGGCTTTGAAGGTAGATATTATTGAAGCAGGTTTTGCGGCCTCCTCGCCCGGCGATGCGGCGGCAATTGCAGCGATTGCAGATATTGTGCATGGCTCGACCATCTGTTCGTTGGCGCGCTGTGTGGAAAAAGATATCGACGCGGCTTGGAATTCCATTCGCCGTGCGGACTCCGCTCGCATCCATACTTTCCTTGCCACTTCCCCGGTGCACATGGAATACAAACTGAAGATGACGCCCGATGAGGTTATTGAATCGGTGGCGCACAATGTGGCATACGCGAAGAAGTACTGCGAGGATGTAGAGTTCTCCGCCGAGGATGCCTGCCGCTCGGATATGGACTTTCTGTGCCGCGTGTTTGAGGCCGCTATCAAGGCCGGTGCAACGACGCTGAACATTCCGGACACGGTTGGTTATATGGTTCCCGAGGAGTATGCGGCCCGCATCCGCTATCTGTGCGAGCATACGGAGGGTATCGAGAACGTCATTCTTTCCTGCCATATGCATAACGATCTCGGCATGGCGGTAGCAAACTCTCTGGCCGGTGTGGAAGCGGGTATTAATCAGATCGAATGCACGATAAACGGTATTGGTGAGCGTGCGGGTAACGCCTCGATGGAAGAGTGCGTTATGGCGCTCAACACCCGTAAGGATCTGTTCGGCGTGCAGTGTAACATCGACACCCATCAGATCTATCGTGCAAGCCGCATGATTCAGACGATCACCGGTGTTTCGGTCGCGCCCACCAAGCCGATTGTCGGCGCCAATGCCTTTGCGCATGAGGCAGGCATTCATCAGCACGGCGTGATGGCCAACAAGGAGACTTATGAGATCATGACGCCCGAATCGGTTGGCATTCCGAAGAATGCCATTGTGCTGGGCAAGCATTCCGGCCGCCATGCGTTTGAAGAGCGTCTGCGTGAGCTGGGTTATACGCTGGATAATGAAAAACTTGACAAGACCTTTGAAAAGTTCAAGGCGCTGGCTGACAAGAAAAAGGTCATTAAGGATCGCGATCTGGAAGCACTGGTCGGCGCGGTGCCGGTTTCCGGCGAGGAGCGCTATACGCTGGACCGCTTTGTCATCAATTCCGGCAATACTATTACCTCGACGGCGGTTATTCGTGTTAAGAAGGGTGACGAGACATTCGAGCGCGCCGCGGTTTCCGACGGCCCGATCAACGCCGCATTCCGCGCTATCAATAAAATTGTCGGCAAGGATGTGGAGCTGGAGGATTACACGCTGCGCTCCATGACCGACGGCGAGGACGCGCAGGCGGAAGCGATCGTTAAGATCAGCATCGACGGCAGCGAGATTGTCACCGGCCGCGGCGTATCGACCGATGTTATCGAGGCATCTATTAAGGCCTACATCAACGGCATCAACAAGTATTTCATTGACTGAGGGCAGGAGGAAACAACCGTTATGGGTATGACAATGACGCAAAAAATCCTCGCAAAGCACGCGGGACTGGACAGCGTTTGCGCCGGACAGCTGATTGAGGCGAATGTTGATTTGACGCTCGCCAACGACATCACCGGTCCGGTTGCGATTCGTGAGATGGAAAAGGCGGGCTTTGATAAAGTGTTCGACAACACCAAAATCGCACTCGTCATGGACCATTTTGCGCCGAATAAAGATATCAAATCCGCCGAGCAGTGCCTGACTTGCCGTGAGTTTTCCAAGAAACACGGCATTGTCAACTTTTTTGACGTCGGCAGCATGGGCATCGAGCATGCGCTGCTGCCCGAAAAAGGTCTGACCGCTCCGGGTGAGTTGATTATTGGCGCGGACAGCCACACCTGCACCTACGGCGCGCTCGGCGCGTTCTCGACCGGCGTCGGCTCGACCGACCTCGCGGCCGGCATGGCGACGGGCAAAGCGTGGTTTAAGGTGCCCAGTGCAATCAAGTTTGTGCTGACCGGTAAACTCAGCCCGTGGGTGTCCGGCAAGGATGTCATCCTGCATATCATCGGTCAAATTGGCGTGGACGGCGCGCTGTACAAGTCGATGGAATTTGTCGGCGAGGGTGTCTCGTCTCTCTCGATGGATGACCGCTTCACTATTTGCAACATGGCGATTGAAGCAGGTGCGAAAAACGGCATTTTCCCGGTCGACGACAAGACCATGGCGTACATCAAGGACCGTGTAAACCGTGATATCACGGTATTCGAGGCCGACGAGGACGCGGAGTATGAGCAGGTCATTGAAATTGACCTGTCTGCGCTTCGTCCGACGATTGCCTGCCCGCATCTGCCGGAAAACACTAAAACAATTGACGAGCTGGGACATATCGAGATTCAGCAGTCGGTCATCGGCTCGTGCACCAACGGTCGCATCGACGATATGCGCGTTGCAGCGGAGATTCTCAAGGGCCGTCATGTCAACCCGAACGTGCGCACCATCATTATTCCCGCTACACAGGAGGTTTATCTCCAGTGCATCGAGGAGGGCCTCGCTAAGATATTCGTTCAAGCGGGTGCTATCGTTTCCACTCCGACCTGCGGCCCATGCCTGGGCGGTCATATGGGTATTCTGGCGCACGGCGAAAAGTCGGTTTCGACCACGAACCGTAACTTTGTCGGCCGTATGGGCCATATTACCTCGGAAATCTATCTGGCGAGCCCGGCGGTCGCGGCGGCAAGTGCTGTTGCGGGCTATATCTGCGCGCCTGACGACCTGAAGTAAGGGAGGAAACAGCACAATGAACGCAAAAGGCAGAGTTTTCAAATACGGGGATAACGTCGATACCGACGTTATTATTCCCGCACGTTACTTAAATATTGCAGACCCCAAGGAATTAGCGACCCATGCGATGGAGGACATCGACGCGGACTTCGTCAAAAAGATGCAGCCGGGCGACATCGTCGTGGCAACGCGCAACTTCGGCTGCGGCTCGTCGCGCGAACATGCGCCGCTGGTGCTCAAAGAAAACGGCGTTTCCTGCGTGATTGCCGCGTCGTTTGCGCGTATCTTCTACCGCAACGCCATCAACATCGGCCTGCCGATTTTGGAGTGCGAGGCAGCGGCAAACGGCATTGATGATGGCGACACGGTTTCGGTCAACTTTGACACCGGCGTTATCACCAACGAGACCAAGGGCGAAAGCTATCAGGCGGCCGCTTTCCCGCCGTTTATCCAGAGCATTATCAAGGCGGGCGGTTTGCTCAAGTCGCTCAAGGAAAGAGGGGAATAAGCGATGCAGTACAATATTGCGGTTGTTAAGGGCGACGGTATCGGTCCGGAAATCGTCACCGAGGCGGTGAAGGTGCTTGATAAGGTCGGCGAGAAGTTCGGCCATCAGTTCAACTACACCGAGGTGCTCGCGGGCGGCTGTTCGATTGATGCCAACGGCATCCCGCTGACCGAGGAAACCATTGCAATCTGCAAAAACGCGGATTCCGTGCTGCTCGGCGCGGTGGGCGGCCCGAAGTGGGATGAAGTTCCCTCGGAAAAGCGCCCGGAAAAGGCGCTGCTCGGCCTGCGCTCGGCGCTCGGCCTGTTCGTGAACCTGCGTCCTGCGCAGATGCACAAAGCGCTGTCGGATGCGTGCCCGATTAAGCCCGAAATCATCGGGGACGGCTTTGATATTCTCGTTTGCCGCGAGTTGACCGGCGACGTGTACTTCGGTAAGCATTACCGCCGTGAAAGCGAAAAGGGCTGGGGCGAGGTCGGCGCGGACGACATGAACTATTCGGTTTATGAAATTGAGCGCATCAGCCGCCGCGCTTTTGAGATGGCGATGAAGCGGAATAAGAAGGTCTGCTCGGTCGATAAGGCGAATGTGCTGGAAACCAGCCGCGTCTGGCGCGAAACCATGCACCGCATTAAGGACGAATATCCCGAAGTCGAATACTCGGATATGTATGTGGACAACTGCGCGATGCAGCTCGTACGCAACCCGGGCCAGTTCGACGTGATTGTGACCGGCAACCTGTTCGGTGATATCCTGTCGGACGAGGCTTCCATGATTACCGGGTCGATTGGCATGCTGCCCTCGGCTTCGATGAATGAGACCGGTAAGGGGATGTATGAGCCGATTCACGGCTCCGCACCCGATATCGCCGGCAAGGGTATCGCCAACCCGATTGCAACCATCCTGTCCTGTGCAATGATGCTGCGCTATTCCTTTGGCTTAAAGGATGAGGCGGATGCAATTGAGAACGCGGTCGAAAATGTGCTCGATGCGGGTCATCGCACTGCGGACATCGCTGCCAAGGGAGAAAAAGTGCTTTCCACCAGCGAAATGGGTGAACTTATCCGCGCACAGATTTAATATTGAAAAAAAGGACACGGCAAACGGCTGTGTCCTTTTTCTTTCTTTTTCATGGAGTGCGGGCAGATGGTGCGCTTGTCGTAAAGATGCGGATGAAAAGGAATAAATGGGCAAAAAGTCGGGCGAAATATAGGAGTTCTTACCTTTATTTGTGCCAAAAAGAGATTTGCTGTACTGAGACTTGAGATTTTGCAGAGACTGCTGTATAATAAGATAGATTTTGAATACCCACTGTTTTATTATGAAAATAAAGAATGCAGGAGATAGAAAATGAAAACCGCTTCAATTTTGGGCGTGCATTTCCATGCTGTGACAATGCAGCAGGCTGTTGATGTGGCAATGAGCCGTATCCGCGCAAGGCAGAAAGGCTATGTAGTAACGCCAAACCCGGAGATCGTCGATCTTTGCCGCAGAGACAGGGAATATATGGGCATTGTCAACCGTGCGGCACTGGTGCTGCCGGATGGGATCGGCATCATTTATGCGGCGAAAATTCTCGGTGAGGAGCTGTGCGGCAGAGTGCCCGGCGTTGAGTTTGCCGAGCAGCTGATTGCCGCAATGGCCAAGGAGGGCATGCGGTTGTTCCTGCTGGGAGCAAAGCTGGGAATTGCGGAAAAAGCCGGAGAGAATCTGTGTAAAAAATATCCTGGGCTGGTGCTGGCTGGTACGCATGACGGTTACTTCAAGGAGCCTCAGGCGGCGGTAGATGCCATTAACGCCTGCGGCGGTGCGGACGTGGTGTTTGTCTGCCTTGGCGCGCCCAAGCAGGAACGGTTCATGTCGAATTATATGGATGAAATCCATGCAACTTTGTTTTGCGGCTTGGGCGGATCGCTGGATGTGTTTGCAGGCGTGTCCAAGCGTGCGCCGAAAATTTTCATCAAGCTGGGCCTTGAATGGTTTTATCGTCTGCTTTGTCAGCCGGGCCGCATCGGACGCATGATGAAGCTGCCCAAATTCCTGCTGATCGTTATCCGTGAACGGCTGTTCGGCGGCAAACGCAAATAAAACAGAGGATGGGATAACCCGGCGTTTTGCGATAAAACCCGGAAAACATGGAGAAAATGGGACTGTAGGACGGAAAGAAAATCCAAGCGATGCGGAAAACCAGATGCGGGCAATGGGGGATTGCCGCGAAAATTGAAGGAAAAGGATTGTTTATGTTACCATTTCGAGAAATCACATTGGAGGACAAGCAGGCGGTAGAAGCATGCGGTTCTCACTATTATTATCATTTGTGTGAGCGCTGTTTCGTCGATTTATTCATGTGGCGCAGTCACTATAACACACAGATTTGCTTTCGGGACGGCTTCCTGCTGGTCAAGATGACGCCGCTGGACGGCGGACACGACTGCTATCTCGCTCCGGTGGGCGAGGGCGATCTGGGCGATGCACTGGATGCGCTGGAGCAGGATGCCGCTGAGCGTGGTATTCCGTTTGTAGTGGTATCGGTGGCAGAGCCGATGATCGATCGGATTGAGGCGGCGCGGCCGGGCAAATTTGTCTTTTCACATGACAACGAGGACGGCGACGACTATATTTATCTGTCGGAAAAGCTGCGCACACTGTCGGGCAAGAAGCTGCAAAGCAAACGCAATCTGGTCAATCGGTTCCGGGCGGCATATGAAGGCCGCTGGAGCTATGAGGATATGACGCGCGACAACATCAAGGATGCATTCGGCTATCACATCCGCTGGTGCAACCAGAATGGCTGCGCGCAGAGCCGCGATTTTCAAGGAGAGACATGCGCAATTGTGCAGGCGCTGCATAATTTTGACGCGCTCGACCTGCGGGGCGGCCTCCTGCGGCTGGACGGCGAGGTGATCGCCTTTACCTTTGGCTGCAAAGCCGAGCCGGACATGTATGTGGTTCAGATTGAAAAAGCCGATCACACCATCCCCGGTGCCTATCAGATGATTAATCAACAGTTCGTTTTGCGGAACTGCGGCGATGTACAGTACGTCAACAGAGAGGAAGACCTCGGCCTGGAAGGTTTGCGCAAGGCGAAAAAGTCGTATTATCCGGTTATGCGCGGTGTAAAATACACCGCAGTGCCGAAGGAGTCGCAGGCATGATCCGGCGGGCGCAACCGCAGGATGTGCCGCGCATCCGGCAATTGTGGGAAACCTGCTTTCCGGACGAGGGCGGCTTTAACGATTATTTTTTTGCACATTTCTTTGATTGTGGCACGGTACTGCTCAGCGAAGAGCAGGGGACACTGTGCGCAATGGTACAGATGCTGCCGTACCGGCTGCTGACCGGTGGTGAGGAGAAAGAAATCACCTATATTTACGGCGCATGCACCGACCCGACGCATCGCCGCAAAGGCCATATGGCGCGCCTGCTCGAAGCATCCTTTGCGATGGACCGCGAACAGGGCAGGGCGGCTTCCATGCTGATTCCGGCTGAGCCGTGGCTGTTTGATTTTTATCGTCCATTCGGGTATATGCCGTTTTTTGATGTGGAAAAGCGAAGCATTGCGCGAACAGCGGACGGCGAAGTACCGCGGCGGCTGACGCAGGCCGATGTGCCGCAGATAGCGGCGCTGTATGATTGTCTGGCGCCGGATTGCCGTATTGTGCGCGATGAGACGTATTGGCAGGCGCAGCTTGCCATGTTTGATGCGCTGGGCGCAGGCGTACTTGGCTGGTTTTCAGGCGACACGCTTGCGGCGTATGCCTTTTGCTGGGCGGATACCGTGCAGGAGGCATTTGGTTTAACACCTGCGCGTGAGCAGGGACTGCTTGCAGCGCTGGGACTGGAACAATGCACGGTGACCGGCCGCGGCGCGCAGACAGCGCTCGGCTGTATCAAATGGTATGAGGAGCGGGAGGATACCCGCGGATATATGAATTTAATGCTGAACTGAAAGGTGTGACAAAACATGGTATATGTACTGTTAGCAGAGGGATTTGAGGAGACGGAAGCGATTACGCCGATTGATTTGCTGCGTCGTGCAGGCGTGGAGGTCAAACTGGTTGGCGTGACGGGCGAGTTGGTGCACGGCTCGCATGGCATCGGTATTCAGACCGAGCTGCCTATGGATCAGGTGGACTGGGACAAAGCGGATATGGTGGTGCTGCCGGGCGGTATGCCGGGCACGAAAAATCTATACGCGGACGAGCGTGTCACCAGTGCGGTGCGCAAGTGCTATGACGAAGGCAAGTATGTGGCTGCCATCTGCGCTGCGCCTTCTATCATTTTGGGCGGCATGGGGTTGCTCAAGGGTCGCAAGGCGACCTGCTATCCAGGCATGGAGGATGGCATGACGGGCGCAACTCCGCTCAAGCGCACCTGCGTGGTGGATGGCCGCATTATCACCGCCTGCGGTGTGGGCGGCGCACTGGATTTCGGCTGTGCGCTGGTATCTGCGCTGCGCGGTGAAGAGCAGGCACGCCGGATTGCCACTGAAGTTGTGCACCATGTTGAGCGATAAGAAAACACTGCGTCATCAATTTCTTTCCGAACGTGCCGCGCAAAATGCGGCGGAGAAACAGTCCATGAACAGACAAATCGCCAGTCATGTGTTGGAGCATGAAAGCTATCGTCGCGCAGGCTGCGTTTTTGCCTATGTGTCTACTCCGCAGGAGATTGACACCCGTGCGCTGCTGCGCGCGGCGCTGGCCGCAGGGAAAATTGTCTGTGTTCCGCTTTGCGGATCGGCGGGCGAAATGACCGCGCGGCAGATTACTTCGCTTGATGATCTGCAACCGGGTGCATATGGTATCGATGAACCAGATGCCTCCGCGCGGGAAATACCGCCGGAGGAGATAGAACTGGTGCTGGTTCCGGCGCTTGCCTGTGACCGGCAGGGGTATCGTCTGGGATATGGCGGCGGATACTATGACCGCTTTCTTTGCCGGACGCGGGCCGTCCGCATGGCGCTTTGCGCTGAACAGCGGTTGGTGGAACGTTTACCGCACACAGCGTTAGACCAACGATGCCGCTGGATTATTACGGAAAGGCAGGTGCTGCGCACGGATGAAGAATAACAAAATTGCGCTGCTGCCCGGCCTTTCGCTGTTTTTGTGCTTCTGCCTGCTGACGGGTACCGGAAAGCTGGCGTCCCGCTTTGGCGGCGGTGCACCGTTGCTTGCACTGGCGGAATTTATTTCGTTTGCGCTGCCGCTGGTTATGCTGGTTTTCTCCATGCGGGATCAGAAAAAGCTGCGCAAGCGATTGCAGCCGCGGCGTCTGCGCAAGGGTGTGCTGGGGCTGACGGTTCGGCTCGGCGTTACGGTAGCGGTGCTTTCGCTGTTCCTGAATTTGTTGATTTATCATTTGGCGGGTTTGGTCGGCGCGGATTTGACAGCCATTGCATTGGACGCGCCGCAGTCGGGGCTGAGTATGGCTGTTCGGTTTGCCGTCATTGTTGTGCTTTCGGCAGTGGTGGAAGAAGTATATCTGCGCGGTGCGTTGCTTACTGTTCATGAGGAAATCGTCGGCACTTCGGCGTGCCTGCTGTTCAGCGGCTTAGTGTTTGCCATGCTGCACGGCAGTATGATGAACTTTGCAGGGCCGTTTCTGGCCGGTATCGCTTATGCGTATCTGACTTTTGTATCCGGCAGCGTATGGCCTGCGGTTTTGGCGCACGGCGTCAATAATCTGCACTATATGTTTGTGCTTTGGATTACAGATACTTATGCAGCTTTCGGCATATGGAGCTATTTTGCGGCAATTAATGCACTGGTGCTGTTGCTGTTTCTCTATTTGACGCTGCGCCAGCTGGAAAATCTGCTGACCAGAGGCTGCATTCCTCATTTTGAAAAAAGCGCTGGTTTGTATGACCTGTGGTTGCTCGTGCGCAATCCGGGTATGCTGGCTTTTGTGCTTGCGTTTATTGCCAAGATTATCATGAACCGCGTATTATAACGGAAAACAGAAAAATATTGAGGTGAGACAATGGACAATAATATCAATCAGGAGACACAGAGGATTCCGCAGCCGCAGCAGCACCGCCGCCGCAGCCGTCGCCAAATCAACGGCGGATGTGCAGGTACGGTGGTTTATGTCATTGCCGTGCTGGGTGTTTCGATTATTCTGTCGCTGGCGGCAATTTTTATTGCCAATGACGTTTTTGCGTTTGTCAAGGAAAATGCAGTGAAGGAAATCACGGTTTCGGAAAATACCGACCTGATTTCGCTGGCAAAGCAGCTTGATGACGAAGGCGTCATCAATTACGGCACTATTTTCAAGCTTTATGTCCGTATCAAGGGCGACAATAATGGTGTACTGGCTGGATCGTATTCGCTCAACCCCAATATGGACTATGGTCAGATTATTGATACGCTGGTCAATGCTTCGAGCAAGGAAACAATGAAAATTACCATTCCGGAGGGCTATTCGGTTGCGCAAATCAAGCAGCTGCTGCTCGATGAGCATGTCTGTACCGAGGATGCGCTTAACGAAGCACTGAACGAATATCCGTTCAAGCACACCTTCCTGCAGAATGAGCTGCCGGCAACCGAAGGCTGGCTGGAGGGGTATCTGTTCCCGGATACCTACGAAATTTACAAGGGTAATGCAACGGTGGTCGACACCATCAACAAAATGCTCAACAACTTTGAGAACAAATATGATGCGGACATCCAGGCCGGTGCGGAAAGCCTTGGCCGGTCGATGCATGATATTGTAACGATTGCATCGCTGGTTGAGCGCGAGGCTCAGGTGGACAGCGAGCGCGCGACGATTGCGGGCGTTATCTACAACCGTTTGAATAATGCCAGCGAATTCCCGTATCTGCAGGTGGATGCTTCCGTGCTGTACGGCCTTGGTCGGACGGGCGGCACGCTCAGCAATGAGGATTTGGCGTCTGATACGCCGTATAACCTGTATACCAAGCAAGGCTTGCCGCCCGGACCGATTTGTAATCCGGGTTATGCATCCCTGTATGCGGCTTCTCATCCGGAACAGCATAATTACTACTATTATGTAGCTATGCCGGACGGCACGCATCTGTTTGCCAACAGCTATGCAGAGCATGAGGCGAATATTGCGAAGTCCAATGCGGCGCAGGCCGCAGCGGCGGCCCAAGCCTCTAATACGGAGGGCAGCGGTGAACAATAAGATGCCGGAGTTGCTTTCGCCTGCGGGCGATATGGAAAAGATGCGTTTTGCCATCGCGTATGGCGCGGACGCAGTGTATCTTGCGGGACAGCGGTTCGGAATGCGGGCCGCTGCCGCAAACTTTGCTGATGATGAGCTCCGCGCAGGCATTGCCTATGCGCATGCGCACGGCGTAAAATGCTATATTACGGTCAACATCATGCCTTCTGAGTGCGATTTGCCCGCGCTGCCCGCGTATTTGGAGCTGCTCGCGGACGCGGGGGCCGATGCCTTGATTGTGGCGGATGTGGGGGTGATTCGGCTGGCGCAGCGCTATGCACCCAAGGTGCCGCTGCACATTTCGACACAGACCAGCATCCTCAATCACGAGGCAGCGAACTTCTGGGCGGATTTAGGTGCGGAGCGCGTTGTGCTCGCGCGAGAGCTGTCGCTGGAGGAAATCGCAGAGATTCGCGCGAAAACCCCGAAAGAACTGGAAATTGAAGCGTTTGTGCATGGTGCGATGTGCATTTCCTATTCCGGCCGCTGCCTGATTTCGCAGTATATGACCGGACGGGATGCCAATCACGGCGCGTGTGCCCAGCCTTGCCGCTGGAATTACACGTTGATGGAGGAAAAGCGGCCGGGTGAGTTTTTCCCGGTTGAGGAGGATGCCCGCGGCACCTATCTGTATAATTCCAAGGATATGTGCATGATTGAGCATGTTCCGGAATTGGTGCGCGCCGGGGTGAATTCCTTTAAAATCGAGGGACGCAACAAGACGGCGTACTATACCGCTTGTGTGACCGGCGCATACCGCGCAGCGATTGACGCTTATGCTGCCGATCCGGCGGGATTTGTGCTGCCGCAGTTCTGCCGCGAGGAAGTGAACAAGGTCAGCCACCGTGAATACTACACCGGATTCTATTTCGGTTCGGAGGAAAACGGACAGCACTATGGAGACAGCCAGTATATTCGTGAATACGAAGTGGTAGGCATGCCAGTCGACTGCGGTGCGGACGGACATGCGGTGTTTGCTTTGAAAAACCGCATTTTCAAAGGCGAGGAGCTGGAACTTATCCAGCCGGGCAAGCCGCCATATCGTTTCCACGCGGATGGTGTGGTTAACGACGAGGGCGAGGCGCTGGATCTGTTTAACGTACCGCAGATGCGGGTGCATTTTTCCTTTCCGTTTGCGGTGGACGATTACGCAATTTTACGCAAGAAAAAAGAACGGCCTTCCTAAGGCCGTTCTTTCCTTTTTAGCTGTGCTCCTCCCAGTCCAGACTCCGGCCGACCGCCTTTGTCCAGCCTGCCAGCAGCCGCCGGCGGGTATCCTCTTCCATGGCCGGCTCATAGAATGTATCACAGCGCCATAGCTGTGTCAGCTCTTTTCGGCTGTGCCATACGCCGGTGGCAAGTCCTGCCAGATAGCATGCGCCCAGCGCTGTCGTTTCACGCATGACAGGGCGGCGGATGGTACAGTGCGAGATGTCTGCCTGAAACTGCATTAAGAAGCTGTCACGACTTGCGCCGCCGTCCACTGAGAGCGAGGACAGCGGCACGCCGGTATCGCGTGCCATTGCGTCCAGCAGGTCGTTGACCTGATAGACGATGGATTCTTGGGCGGCGCGGATGATGTGCTCACGGGAGGTGCCGCGCGTCAGGCCGATGAGACAGCCGCGCGCATACATGTCCCAGTGCGGGGCTCCAAGGCCGGTGAATGCGGGCACAAGATATACGCCGCCTGTATCCGGCACTTTTTTTGCATAGTATTCCGCGTCGCGGCTTTCTGCGAAAAAGCGCATTTCATCCCGTAGCCACTGAATGACTGCACCGCCGACAAAGACGCTGCCCTCGAGCGCATACTGGGTTTCGTCCCCGATACGGATGCCAATGGTGGTGAGCAGTCCGTTTTTGCTTTCACACGCCTGTGTGCCGGTGTTCATCAGCAGGAAGCAGCCGGTGCCATAGGTGTTTTTTGCATCGCCCGGCGCAAAACAGGTCTGTCCGAATAGAGCGGCCTGCTGGTCGCCTGCAATGCCGGCAATGGGAATATCGCCGCCCGGTATGGCGACTGAACCATACACTTCGCTCGAAGAACACACGCGCGGCAGCATGGCGCGCGGAATGTCGAGCGCATCCAGCAGGGTGTCGTCCCAGTCCAGCGTATGGATGTTGAAAATCATGGTTCGAGCAGCATTGGTCGCGTCCGTGATGTGCACCTTGCCGCCGGTCAGTTTCCAGACCAGCCAGGAATCCACTGTGCCGAACAGAATCTCGCCGCGCGCGGCTTTTTCTCGCGCACCCTCTACATGGTCAAGAATCCACTTGATTTTTGTGCCGGAAAAGTAGGCATCCGGTATCAAACCGGTGGTTTGTCGAATGTGATCGGAAAGACCCTGTGCTACAAGTCCGTCAACGATATCGGCTGTGCGGCGGCATTGCCAAACGATAGCATTATAAATCGGCCGGCCGGTCTGCCGATCCCAGAGGATGGTGGTTTCACGCTGGTTGGTGATGCCGATGCCGCTAATTTCTCGCGGCGAGACGCCGGAGGCGGCCAGAACTTCAAGCATCGCGGCGTATTGGGTCGACCAGATATCCATCGGATCCTGCTCGACCCAGCCTTCATGCGGATAGTGCTGCGTCAGTTCATGCTGGCGAATGGCCAGAATATTTTGCTCACGGTCAAACAGAATGGCACGCGAGCTGGTGGTGCCCTGATCCAGAGCCAGGATGTATTGTGCCATAATTTGTCGCCTCGCTTTCGTAAAATTATCATACCCTGAGGGGATGCCGCTGTCAATATGTCGAGGACGGGATGCAATCTGCACAGCGCAGAGACGCTTTATACGATTTTTGTTTACATTATAGCGGAGCGATGGTATAATTAACGTGAATTTTTGCGTCCGAAAGGGGGACGAGAAGTTGAATAAGCCATCTCGAAAAACACTTCGGGCGGGCAGCCGAGTGTTTTTTGTGCTGTTTCTCCTGTTTGCCTTGGGCAGTATGTATTTTTCCGTCATATATGGATTGATTGGACTTGTCATCGGTGTGATTCTGCGCATGATTGCGCTGCATGGGCAGGAAGAGCGCAGCCGTCAGATGCAGGTGTTGATGGACAACATTGTGATTGACGGCGGGGAAATCCACCCCGCGGTGACGCATTCTCCGCTGCCGACCGTGGTGGCGCTGGCAACGACGGGTGAAATTGTCTGGGCAAACAGTGCGTTTGCGGACATCACCGGGCAGTTTGCCGGTGCGCGGCATATGCGGCTGACCGAACTTGCGCCGACCTTTGAAACCCGTTGGCTGATTGAAGGGAAAACCGAGTTTCCCGGTGAGCTGCGAATGGGACGGAATGCGTATCATGTGTTCGGCAGTCTGGTGCAAAGTGACGCGGGACAGATGATGATGCTGCATTTTCTGGACTGCACGGAATATGTGCAGCTGCGCGACGCGGCGGAAACCCGCCGTCCTGCAATTGCGGTCATTGCAATCGACAACTATGAGGAGCTGACCAAGAATGCAACCGATTCCGAGAAATCGACCATTCTGGCGGGCATCGATAAACGGTTGTTTTCGTGGATCAAGGACTGTAATGCAGTGCTGCGCAAATATGACCGCGATAAATACATTTTCATCATCGAAAATGCCGAGCTTGACAAGCTCAGCGCGCGCAAGTTTGCGGTTTTGCAGGATGTGCGCGATATTCAGAACCACGAAGGCGTCATTGCAACGCTGTCCATCGGTATCGGTAAGGACGGCGAAACGCTGGCAGAGTGCTATCAATACGCTGGACTTGCAATTGATATGGCGTTGTCGCGCGGCGGTGATCAGGCGGTTATCAAAAACCGCTATACCTTTGAGTTTTACGGCGGTCTGACCGAGGAGGTCGAAAAGCGCACCAAGGTCAAAAGCCGCGTGGTGGCAAACGCGCTTTCTCAGCTCATCCGTGATTCCTCGCAGGTGCTGATTATGGGCCACCGGAACAGTGATATGGATGCCATCGGCGCCGCAGCCGGTATGGTGTGTGCTGCTCGTGTCAAGGGCAAGCCGGTTCATGTTGTGGTCGACCGTGAACATACCATGGCGGGTGATCTGATCGAACGGCTGGAGACGTTGCCAGAGTACAAGGATGTATTCATCAGCGCGGAGGACGCGATGATTCTGTGCGATTTCAATACGCTTTTAATCGTGGTGGACGTCAACCGTCCGGGTTATGTTGAAAATGAAGCACTGCTGCAATCCATCAACAAGGTGGCGGTTATCGACCACCATCGCCGTGCAGCGGATTATATTGAAAATGCGGTTGTTTCGTTGCATGAGCCGTATGCGTCGTCCGCATCCGAGCTGGTCAGCGAGCTGCTGCAATATCTGGTGCCGACCAGCGGTATTTTGACAGGCGAGGCTGAAGCGATGCTTGCGGGCATCTATCTGGATACCAAGGGCTTCTCAATGCGCACCGGCGTGCGCACCTTTGAGGCGGCCGCCTATCTGCGTCGTGCGGGTGCGGAGGCGAGTGATGTCAAGCATCTGTTCCAGTCCAGCTTCACGCAGTATATGGAGCGGCAGAAGATTATTTCTTCTGCGCGGGACTGCGGACAGGGTGTTATTTTTGCCATCACGGATGAGGAAGTGGACCGTGTTGCGGCGGCACAGGCGGCAGACGAGCTGCTGAGTATTATCGGCACACGAGCAAGCGTGGTGGCATTCCGCAGCGGTAATGATATGGCGGTGTCTGCGCGTGCATCCGGACAGGTCAACGTGCAGCTGCTCATGGAGCGGCTGGGCGGCGGCGGCAATCACACGGCAGCGGGAGCACAGCTAAAAAATACCACACCGGAAGAGGCGGACCGCATGATAACCGAGGCGATACAAGGCTATTTTGCCGATCAGCAAACCGATAAACCGGCGGAGCAGTGAGCCGCTCGGCTTCTATCAGATACAGAAAGTCAGAAAAGGAGTTAACACAATTATGAAAGTCATTCTCAAAGCCGATGTCAAGGGCAAGGGCAAGAAGGGCGACCTTATCGAGGTCAGTGAGGGCTACGGCCGCAATTTTCTCATGCCGCGCGGACTGGCCGAGCCGGCTACGGCGGATAATCTGAACGTCAAGAAGGCGCAGGACGAGGCACATGCACGCAAGGTTGCGCTTGAGCAGCAGGCCGCGCGCGAAGCGGCGGAAAAACTCAAGGTCAGCCCGGTTAAAGTACCGGCCAAGGGTGGCTCAGGCGGCCGTCTGTTCGGTGCGGTGACCTCCAAGGAAATCGCGGAGGAGCTGAATAAGCAGTACGGTTTGAACGTACCCAAGCAGAAAATCGTGCTGGAAGAGCCGATTAAGACCTTCGGTGTGCATCGCGTCAAGGCAAAGCTGTACCAGGATATCGCAGGCGAGATTCTGGTGCAGGTAGTAGAAGCGTAAAACGCTTATAGGGGGCTTCATAAGCCCCCTATATACGAAGAGCGGTTCCGAAGAAACCGCTCTTCGATACCCGAACGCCGCCGCCAAAGGCGGCTGAGTCGGGGTATTCAAACACCCGGCAAAGCTGGGCGTTTGGATGCAAACCGTATAGCGGTTTGCGGAATAATGGTCGCGTGGGGCGCGGCAAAGCGAATTTTCGAAGAAAGGCGGTGCGGTTTTGGATGAGCTTTTGATGCGGCAGGTGCCGCAGGACCTGACGGCAGAGCAGTCGCTTTTAGGCGCAATGCTGGTCGACCCGAACTGCATCCCTGAGGTGATTGAGCAGGTGCGCGCGGACGACTTCTATGCCGACGAGAACAAGCGCATCTTTGAAACCATCTATTCCATGTTCAACGGCGCGCAGCGTATCGACCCGGTCACGGTACTAGATATGCTCACGCGCATGGGCTATTATGACGAGGCGGGCGGCCGCGCGTACCTGTTCCAGTTGATGGAGGTTACGCCCGGCGCGCGCAACGTCAATGAATATGTGCGTATCGTGCGTGACAAGAGTCTGCTGCGCCAGCTCGCGGATGCGGGCAGCGAGATTCAACAGAATGCGCTCGAGGCGCGCGGCGAAGCGTCCAGCATTGCGGAACTGGCTGAGCAACGGATTTACGGCATCCGGCAGGGACGCGAAATCAAGGGCCTGTCCAAGCTGAGCGAGGTCATTGCCGACCTATATACCGAGCTGGATGAGCGCGCCAAGTCGGACAGCGACATTCCGGGCATGTCGACCGGATTCCATGCGCTCGATACTGCACTGACCGGCCTGAATAAATCCGACCTCATTCTGATTGCGGCGCGTCCTGGCATGGGTAAGACAGCGTTTGCACTCAATGTCGCGTTGAACGCTGCTAAGGCGAGCGTGAAGGATAAGCCGCGCGGCTATAAAAAGGGGACGGGCGTGTGTGTGTTCCAGCTCGAGATGGGCAAGGAACAGCTCGCCAGCCGCTTTTTGTCCAGTGAAGCGCTCATCGAGTCACAGAAACTCAAAACCGGCAATCTGGATGAAGAAGACTGGGTCAAGATTGCCCGCGCGTCGGGCGTGCTGGCCGGGCTGAACATCTATGTGGATGACAATCCGGCTATCACGGTTGCCGAAATCAAGGCGAAGTGCCGCCGCCTGGGCGAGGAGCTGGGCCTTATTGTTATCGACTATTTGCAGCTGATGCATGTCGGCGGACGGCACATGGACAACCGTGTGCAGGAGGTCGCGGAGATTTCGCGTTCGCTTAAGATTATGGCGAAGGAACTCAATGTGCCGGTAGTATGTCTGTCGCAGCTGTCGCGTGCGTCCGAGCAGCGCTCGGATAAGCGGCCGATGTTGTCCGACCTGCGTGAATCCGGCGCCATCGAGCAGGATGCGGACATTGTCATGTTTATTTATCGTGATGACTATTATGATGATGAAAGCGAGAACAAGAACATCGCGGAAATCATCATTTCAAAAAACCGTCATGGCGCAACGGGTACGATTGAATTGCAGTGGGTTGGTCAGTACACGACCTTCTCCAACCCCGACCGTATCCATGGAGACTAAATTTATGCTGGAAACAGTCAAGCAGTCCATTGAGGCATATAAAATGTTGCAGCAGGATGAGTCGGTGCTGGTGGCGCTGTCGGGCGGCGCGGATTCCGTGGCGCTGCTGCGCGCGCTGTACGAACTGGGTTATCCGGTGCGGGCCTTCCATCTCAATCACTGTCTGCGCGGCGCGGAGTCCGAGCGGGATGAGGCGTTTTGCCGGACATTGTGCGCCCGGCTGGGCGTGGAACTGACGGTCGAGCGCGTGGATGTATCCGCGGCGGTACAGCAGGGCAGCGGGGTCGAGGAAACTGCCCGACACATTCGCTATGCGCGGCTGCAAGAGGCTGCGCAGGGCACAAAGATTGCCACCGCCCACACCGCAGATGACAATCTGGAAACCGTGCTGTTCCATCTGGTGCGCGGTACCGGCCCGAAGGGATTGGCGGGGATTCCGCCGGTGCGAGGGCAGATTATCCGCCCGTTGCTGCGGGTGGAGCGCGCGCAGGTGGAGGCGTATCTTGCGGCACTTGGGCAGGATTATGTCACCGACAGCACAAACGCGGACGAAACCTACACTCGTAATCGTATCCGGCACACGGTCGTGCCCGTACTGCGGGCGATTCAGCCGTCCGCGGCGCAGGCTGTGGCGCGGCTGGGAAATCTGCTTCGGCAGGATGAGGACTGTTTGGGCGGTTTGGCGCAGGAATGTCTGGCGCAGGCGGAGCGGCCGGACGGCACATGGGGGATTGCCCCGCTGCGGCAGGTGCATCCCGCGGTGCGCGCGCGTGCGCTGCGGCGCTTGCTTGTGCAGAACGGTATGCCGTTGCGGGATGTAACCGCGCAGCATATTTCTGCGCTGGAACGACTGCTGGGAAGCGCAAATCCGTCCGCCTGTTGCGCGTTGCCGCACGGATTCATCGCGCAGCGTGAATACAATGTGCTACGGCTGATACACGGGGAAAACCAACCGGAGCGGCCTGCGGTACCGCTATCTGTGCCGTCCGAGCAGATGCTGTGGGATGGCAGCGTGCGGGTTTCGGTGCATGTCCTAGAAAAAAACGAAGTTTTTTACAAATCATTCAATACTTTTTGCGTGGATTGTGGTACAATAGATTTCGTATCGTTGTGCGTTCGCACACGCAAGGCGGGTGACCGTATTCGACTGACGGAAAAGGGCGGCAGTCGGACGCTGAAAAAACTGCTCATCGACCGTAAAGTTCCACGCTGCAAGCGGGATGGGCTGGCGGTCATAGCAGATAAAACCGGCGTGATTGCCGTGCAGGATATAGGTATGGATTGTTCGCGTTCCCCGCAGGGGGGCGCGCGGATGCAAATAAAAATAGAGGGGTATTGAAAAATGGCATATGATATGCGGGACGATATCAAGGAAATCTATTTTACTGAGCAGCAGCTGGCGGACAAGGTCGCGGAGCTGGGCGCACGCATCACTGAGGATTACCGGGATAAGAATCCGCTGATCGTCAGCGTGCTCAAGGGTTCCTATGTGTTCATGGCTGATTTGACGCGCAAGATTGACACACCCTGCAACGTGGATTTCATGGTCGTGTCGAGCTACGGTAAAGGTACCAAGACCTCGGGCGAGGTGCAGATCATTAAGGATATCGAGCAGCCGATCGACGGGCGGGACCTGCTGATTGTGGAGGACATTCTGGACTCCGGCGTGACGCTCAGCTATCTGATGCAGGTGCTGACTGCGCACGGCGCGCGTTCTATTCGTCTGTGCACGCTCTTGTCCAAGCCTGCGCGGCACAGAGTGAATGTACCGGTCGATTATCTGGGCTTTGAGATTCCGGATGAATTTGTGGTCGGCTACGGTCTGGACTATGCTGAAAAATACCGCAATCTGCCGTATATCGGTATTTTGAAGCCGAGTGTTTACGGCGGCGAGTAAATATAAACAAGGAAGAGGTGTCAAACCAACTTGAAAGGCAAAATGAAGGGCTTTGGCCTTTATCTCATCATTCTGGTGTTTCTTCTGGCGGGCGTCAGCTATGTTATCAGCCAGACCCAGCAAACCGAGCCGGTTACCTATTTTGATGTGTACACCTATTTCACCGAAGGCAAGGTGGACCAATATAAGGTAGACGATTCGGTGCTGACCATGCATCTGCGCGATGAAAACCGCATAGTCAGCTATGATTTGGGCGGTTCGCGTGATATCTGGTGGGCGCAGCTTGGTGCAACCATTGATGAGCAGATGCGGAACGGTACGCTCAAAGAGGTCGATTATGTGACCACCACCATTCCGTGGTGGGCGCAGTTCCTGCCGTATGTCATCCTGTTTGTGCTTCTTGGCGCATTCTGGTATTTTATGATGAACAAACAGTCCGGCGGCGGCGCAGGCCCGATGCAGTTCGGCAAGGCGCGCGCGCGTCTGGCGCAGGACGATAAGCGTAAGGTGACGTTCAACGACGTGGCCGGTGCGGACGAAGAAAAGGCGGAACTGCAGGAAATTGTGGAATTTTTGAAAAACCCACAGAAATTCGTGCAAATCGGCGCGCGTATCCCCAAGGGTGTGCTGCTGGTTGGCCCTCCGGGTACCGGTAAAACCTTGATTGCACGTGCAGTTGCAGGCGAAGCAGGCGTGCCGTTCCTGTCCATCTCCGGTTCGGACTTCGTTGAGCTGTATGTCGGCGTCGGCGCATCGCGTGTGCGCGACCTGTTCGAGCAGGCCAAGAAAAACGCGCCGGCAATCGTATTTATCGACGAGATTGATGCGGTCGGCCGTCAGCGCGGTGCAGGCCTCGGCGGTGGGCACGACGAGCGCGAGCAGACTCTTAACCAACTGCTGGTTGAGATGGACGGCTTTGGCGCAAACGAAGGCGTTATTGTCATTGCAGCCACCAACCGTAAGGATATTTTGGATAATGCGCTGTTGCGTCCGGGCCGTTTTGACCGTCAGGTCTATGTCGGCGCGCCGGATGTTAAGGGTCGTGAGGAGATTCTCAAGGTGCACGCACGCAACAAGCAGTTTGACCCGGACGTAAAGTTCGCGGATATTGCCAAGACCACGGCGGGCTTCACCGGCGCGGATTTGGAAAATCTGCTCAACGAGGCGGCGCTGCTGGCGGCGCGCCGTAATAAGAAGCTGATTTCTCAGGAGGAGATTGAGGAATCCTTGCTTAAGGTGGTTATGGGTGTGGAAAAGAAGAGCCACATCATCACCGATAAGGATAAGCGCCTGACGGCGTATCATGAAGCCGGTCATGCAATCTGCTTCCACGTGCTGCCGACGCAGGATCCCGTGCATCATGTCACGATTATTCCGCGTTCTTCCGGTGCGGGCGGCTTCACTATGCCGTTGCCGGAAGAGGATCAGGCTTATCGCACCCGTAAGTATATGGAGGAATATATCATTGTCTGCCTGGGCGGCCGTGTAGCTGAGCAGCTGACGATGGAGGATATTTCGACCGGCGCATACGGCGATATCAAGCAGGCCACGCAGATGGCCCGTGCGATGGTCACCAGTTATGGTATGAGCGAAAAAATCGGCCCCATCGATTACGGTTCGGACAGCGGAGAGATTTTTCTGGGCCGCGATTTTGCAGCGGGCAAGGGCTATTCCGAGGTCAAGGCGGCGGAGATTGATGACGAGGTTCATCGCATCATTGAAGAGGCGTATCGCGCCTGCAAAAAGCTGCTGAGTGAGCATCTGGAGCAGATGACCCGCGTAGCGGAATATCTGATCCGAAATGAAACCATGGACGGCGAGACCTTCGTGAAGGTGTATAACGGCGAAGTCGTACCGGATAAGGTGGTCGGAGAGGATTTGATGACCGAGCTGAAGGAAGAACTCGATGCCAAGGTTGGCAAGGCACCGGAAAGCGCTGCCAATGCCGCTGACGCAGACGAGTCTGGCGAGGAAGAAAAGGATGCGCCTACTCATTCGGACAATCAGGACTGATTCCTGCAATAATAAAAAATCCCACGGGAAACCGTGGGATTTTGTTTGACCGGCACAAGAAAAGGGAGCGGTTTTCCGCTCCCTTGTTCGTTGTTTCAGCCGATGCCGCCAGGAATCACAAAGCTGCATACCACAACCAGTGCAGCGAGAAAAACATAGACATACTTGGCAAGAAAATCATATGCCGGGCTGAGAGGCTTTTCGCGGCCTTCCATCAGCTCTTTCTTGATGGTCTTGACGCCGAGCACCCAGTAGATCATCACAGCGCCAAGGATTGCGCCGATCGGCACGATATAAATCGTGATGATATCCATCCAGCGGCCCATCAGGGCTTCCTGTTCAATCAGCAGGCCGACCGCGAGTGTTGCCGCGCCGGCCACCACAACGGCAACCTTGCGGCTGAGCTTGAGGCGTGTCTGGGCGGCCTCAGACACCGCTTCCAGCATGTTGGCCAGCGAAGTGATACCGGCAAACAGCACGGAAATGAAAAACAGGAATGCAAACAGACGGCCGAGTGGCATCTGCTGGAACACACGCGGCAGTGTGATGAACAGCAGTTTGGGACCGGAGGCGGGGTCCAGTCCAAAGGCAAATACCGATGGGATGACCGCAAAGCCCGCAAGCATGGCCGCACAGGTATCCAGAACAGCGGTCATACAGGAAGAGTGGACAACATCCTCCTTTTTGGAGAGGTAGGAGCCGTAAATGATCATACCCGATCCGGTTACGGAAAGCGAGAAGAACGCCTGCCCCATCGCCATAATCCATGTGCGAGGGTTGAGCAGATACTCCCACTGAGGGACAAGCAGGTACTTATATCCCTCCAGCGCACCCGGCAGAAAGAGCACGCGCACCGCAATAATCAGGAACAAAATAAAAAATGCGGGCATCATCACTTTGTTAATCTTTTCAATACCGCCTGAAACACCAAAAATCAGGATGGCAACCGTTATTACCACGACGATTGCATGCCACGGCACACTTGACAGGTGTGTAGCGCTCATCTGAGCAAAAAAGGTTTCCGGCTCGGTGGACATAAGTGTGCCGGTCAATGCGCCGAACGCGCACCGCAAAACCCAGCCTACGATAATCGAATAGCCGATGGCGATGCCCAGCGAGCCGAACAGCGGAATGGCACCCAGAATCGCGCCGCCTTTTGTGCCGCGCGTTTTCATTGCATATTCATAGGAGCCAATCGGACCAGTGCCGGTCAATCGGCCAAAGGCAAATTCACCCGACAGACCGACATAGCCGAACAGCGCGATAAACAGCAGATAGGGGATGAGGAAGGCTGCGCCGCCGTATTGGCCGGTACGATAAGGAAACATCCAGATGTTGCCCATGCCGACAGCAGAGCCGACTGCCGCCAGTACAAAACCAATTTTAGAAGTAAAGGTACCATTCACACTTTTTTGATGCATCTTTTTAATCTCCGGTTTCTTTCAAAAGTCTATATAGTATATCATACCGTCCAAAAGAAAACCATACGCGATTTGACCAGAAAAGGACGAGCTCTTTGTCATATCCGACAAAAGCCCGTGCGGAAATTCGGGAAATTTATCAGTTATTCCCTTGCACTTATCGTCCGCTTATGGTATGATAGGAAAGCGTGAGAAAGACACATGTCTTTTTAGGGAGGACAAACAGCGCATGGTAAAACCAAAATACTATCTGGTCGAACGCACACTGCTGCCGGAAGTGTTCCAGCGTGTGATCGAAGCGAATGAGGCAATTGCCTCAGGCAGGGCGGCGACGGCAAGTGAGGCGGCGAAAATCGCCGGGCTGTCGCGAAGTGCGTATTACAAATATAAGGATGGTGTGCGCCCGTTTTTCGAGGCAACGACTGATCGGATCGTGACCTTCCACTTTATGTTGCACGACCAGCCGGGTGTGCTATCGAGCATTCTTGGGCTGATGGCTCGTTCGGGTGCAAATTTGTTGACGGTTAATCAGTCAATTCCGATGCGTGGGCAGGCATCTGTGACCATTGCCGCTCGTACCGGAGAGATGAAGTATTCGGTTGAGGATCTGCTGCGCCGTGCGGAACAGATGGAGGGCGTAAGCAAGGTGGAAATTCTGGCATCCGAATAAAACTGACATTCGAATAAAAATAGAACCGAAGGAAAGGAAACGGGATTATGATAAAAGCAGCAATCATGGGACACGGTACGGTTGGATCCGGCGTATATGAGGTGTTTGAAATGAATGCCGAAAAAATCGCGCGTGTGGTCGGTCAGCCGGTCGAGGTGAAATATGTGCTGGATTTGCGCGATTTTTCTGCGCTGCCGTATGGACACAAATTTGTGACAGACTTTTCTGTTATTGAAAACGACCCTGAGGTTACGGTTGTAGCCGAGGTCATGGGCGGGGTGGGGGCTGCCTACGAGTTTACGCGCCGCTGCCTGCTCGCCGGCAAAAGCGTATGCACCTCCAATAAGGAGCTGGTTGCCACGCGCGGTGAAGAGCTGCTCAGAATCGCTGAGGAAAAGGGCGTAAACTATATGTTTGAGGCTTCGGTCGGCGGTGGTATCCCGATTATCAGGCCGATGCTGCAATGCCTTGCCGCCAATGAGTTCAACGAGATTTGCGGTATTCTCAATGGCACGACCAACTATATCTTGACACAGATGATTCATAACGGCGTTACCTTTGAGGATGCGCTCAAGCAGGCGCAGCTGAATGGCTACGCGGAAAAGGACCCGACAGCTGATATTGAGGGCCATGACGCCTGCCGCAAAATCTGTATTTTGGCAGATTTGGCTTTTGGTGACAAGTTTAACCCTGAGCAGGTGTCTTGCGAGGGCATCACCAAGATTACGCTGGAGGACGTTGCCAACGCCGACAAGTTGGGTTGTGTGATCAAGCTGCTCGGCCGCACGGTGCGGTGTGAGGACGGCACGGCCTATGCCTATGTTGCGCCGCATCTGATTCATAAGGAAAGCCCGCTGGCCGCGGTGGAAGATGTGTTCAACGCCATTATGGTCAATGGCAATGCGACGGGCGACGTGATGTTCTATGGCAAGGGCGCGGGCAAACTCGCCACTGCTTCGGCTGTTGTGGCGGATATGCTTGACTGCATTGAGCATGCGGACCACCGCCGTCGGATTTTCTGGGGCGATGGGTCGAAAAATTTGCTGCGTCCGCTTGACACACTGCAAAGCGCATGGTATGTTCGTTTCAAGGGTGCATCGCGTGATTTGGAAGCACTGCTGCCAGTGGAAAGTCTGACCGAGCCGGTTAACGGTGTCACGGTGGTCAAGACACGCAAACTGTCCACGGCGGAGATGCAAGAAAAGATGGAAAAGCTGAACGCTTGTGGCGAAGTGCGTGCTGCCATGCGTATGCTGTAAGAGGAGGATAACAGGAAAATGGTTCGTGTTACTGTTCCGGCCACGAGCGCCAATATGGGTTCGGGCTACGACAGCATCGGCATTGCGCTCGAATTGTATAACATAATTGATATGGAAGAAAGCGAACGCATCGATATTTCGGATAAAAACGGTCAGTTTGTGCCAAAGGACGCGCGCAATCTGATTTACCAGTGTGCAAAACGGGTATACGATGAATGTGGTAAGCCGCTTGCAGGCCTGAAAATTATTGAGGACTGCGCCATCCCGCAGACGCGTGGCCTGGGGTCATCCTCGGCCTGCACGGTTGCGGGCATTATGGGCGCGAATGCACTGCTGGGTGAGCCGCTCGACCGGCAGGCCATCATTGACCTTGCAGCGACGATTGAAGGCCATCCGGATAACTCCACGCCCGCTATTCTAGGCGGCTTCTGCGTGGCGCTGCTGGAGAATGGTCATGTACATCACGTGCGTGTGCCGGTGCATGGTGCGATTGACTTTATCGTATTTATCCCGGATTTTAAGCTCTCGACCGAGAAGGCGCGCGCGGCGCTGCCCAAAACCATCGCACATCATGATGCGGTGTATAATCTGGTGCGCGCGGCGCTGCTGGCTGGCAGTCTGACAACCGGCAAGCTGGAAAATCTGGATGTGGCGACGGGGGACTGCCTGCACCAGCCATACCGCTTCGGCCTGATTGAAAACGGCGAGGACATTGTCCGCGAGGCGAAGCAGCTGGGGGCGCTGGGCGCATTCATTTCGGGCGCCGGCCCGTCCATCGTTGCGATGGTTTATAAGGGGGACCGCGACTATCTGTCGCGTGCGCAGGCGGTCTGTGCGGAAAAATATCCGCATTGGAAGGCCGTGCAGCTGCGCTGCGACGAGGTTGGTGCGACCGTGAAACGCATGTGAGCGAGGCCGCTTTTGCGGCAGGCTATATAAGGAGGAAGCGAAATCAGTATGAGTCTTATTGTGCAAAAGTTCGGCGGCACTTCGGTGGCGGACACCGAACGGCTGAGAAATGTTGCGGATATTGTCACCAAGACTGCGCAGGCTGGCAACAAGGTAGTTGTTGTGGTCTCCGCGCAGGGGGATACCACCGATGATCTGATTGCCAAAGCAGCGGAGTTGAATGACCATCCGTCCAAGCGTGAGATGGATGTGCTGCTCAACACGGGTGAGATGATTTCAATGTCGCTGCTGGCGATGGCGATTCAGAAGCTTGGCTTTTCGGTTGTGTCACTGACCGGATGGCAGATTGGGCTGGAAACCAACAGCAATTATTCGGATGCGCGCATCAAGCGCATCGTGGGGGACCGCCTGCAGGCGGAGCTGGATAACGGAAAAATCTGCATCGTGGCAGGCTTCCAGGGCATCAACAAGCTCGGAGATGTGACGACGCTCGGCCGCGGCGGATCGGATACCACCGCTGTTGCGATTGCGGCGACGCTGGGTGCCGATCTGTGCCAGATTTATACCGATGTCGACGGCGTATACACCGCAGACCCGCGTATCGTTTCCAATGCGCGCAAGCTGGATGCGATTACGTATGATGAAATGCTGGAGCTGGCGTCGCTTGGTGCGCAGGTTCTGCATAACCGTTCGGTAGAGATGGCGAAAAAATACAACGTCGACCTGGAGGTCGTTTCGAGCTTTACCCGCAATCCGGGTACGAAAGTCAAGGAGGGTTCTCACATGGAAAAAATGAATGTATCGGGCGTGGCCCGTGATAATAATTGTGCGCGTGTGGCTATTATCAATGTAGCGGATACCCCGGGCACGGCGTTCAAGGTGTTTTCGCTCATGGCCAAGCACAATGTCAATATCGACATTATCCTCCAGTCGGTCGGCCGTGACAATAAAAAGTCCATTTCCTTTACCATTCGTGAGGATGATGCGGAGCGCGTTGGCAAAATTCTGGAGGAAAACGCCGAAATGCTCGGCTATGAGGATGTTTCGATTAACACTAAGGTTGCTAAGGTGTCCATCGTTGGTGCGGGTATGGCATCCTCTGCGGGCGTTGCGTCCAAGATGTTTGAGGCATTGGCCATGGCCGGCATCAATATCCGCATGATCTCCACTTCGGAAATCAAGATTTCCGTCCTGATTAACGAGGAGGACAGCGAAAAGGCGGTCAAGGCCATCCATGAGGAATTCTTCAGCGAATAAGACCTTACTGAGAATTTGATAAAAAAATAACGAACCTGATTGACAAGTTTAGTCAGGTTCGTTATAATATTATTGTCATAATATTATCAATCAGCAGGAAAGGATGTTATGTTATGAAGAAACTCTGGTGCTTGTTCCGGCGCCGGTTTGCTACCGGAAATGATAAAATGTGCGTTGCATTTTCTGAGACAGAGGGCCGTGTTCGTGCTTGTCCTTATGAGACCGAGGAAGAAGCAAAGGCCAAGTGCCCGGAATATGCGTTTAACAACCGTCATGATGGTGATGGTGAGGGAGTCGAATAACCCCGTGTACTTATTGGCAAGAAGCCCCGAAGGAGACGTCTTTCGGGGCTTTCTTTATCGAAAATGGCAGAGGCAACCGCTGGTTGACAAAAAGAAACGCTGAGTTGGTGGCGATTTTTCGGTATATCAGGCACACTGAAAGCACAGAGAGGAGGTGCCCCCATATGACAACAGGGGAGAAAATTGCAGCGCTCCGGCGTGAGAAGGGCTTGAGTCAGGAAGCACTGGGCGAAAAGCTGGGGCTGTCCCGGCAGGCAGTAAGCAAGTGGGAAGCTGATCAGGCCATGCCGACAATGGATAATCTGGTTGAACTGAGCCGACTGTTCGGTGTGCCGGTGGATACGCTGCTGCGGCCAGACGAGCCGCTGCCGAATAAAGAGCAGAAGCCGCCGGATGGGGTAAACATCGCACCGGATGGCTTTAAGATCACGTATTCACCGGTGCTGACACAAAAGACCAAATGGTTTATCATCGCAGTCGCGCTATTGCTGTTTGTGAGCGTTATCGGGAATGTATTTTCGATCGGATATGTACAAATGCTGCAAACACAAGTAGAAAATCTGCGGTTGCGTGTAGAAGACATGTCTGCACAGATGCAGCAGACGGGTGAGGAATACGCTCCGGCAGAGGGGCAACCCGAAGAAGATGCCTTGTCGGACTATGATATTGCTTATGATCTGAAATATAACCCGAACAAGACAGTAACGACCACGCTTGAACTGTCGCTGTCTGCGCGGCCCAAAGAGCTGAACCCGGATACCGATATCCCAAAGTTTACAATTCAGAGTGCGGGCGAAAGTTGGACGTGTGCGGCGATTCTGGAACAGGATAATTCCTATGTGGGCAGAACAGAAATCCCGATGCGGGACGCATTTACCGTATACCTGACGCTATCGGACCGTGAGAGTGGGGGAGTGCGCAATCTGCTGCTCGAAACCGTCAGCGGTGTGGAAAATGAATTTGATATCTCTTGCGGATACACATGGCATGGCAGTGAGAATGCAAGCAACCCGGATGACAATGTGGTGCGGGTACAAAATGACGTCACCGGTGTGTCCGGCACAATTTCGGCGTTTTGGTATGGGATATATGCTATACCAATGCGGTGCCATCCGGTCAGTGCACGGATAGTATTGCGGCAAGGGGGTACCGAGTTGCAAAGCGCAGCGTTTTCGGCACCTGAGTGGGATGCGGATTTGGAGCGTTACCATACGGAATGTTCGGTCGACTGGACGGTGGACATCCCGCCGGAGCAATTGCAGCTGATGATGGAATATACCGATAATTATGGCCGCGTGTATCAGCTCGTACAGGATGCAAAAGATGGTGGAGAAACAGAAATAACCTTTAACTTTTAGCAAGACTTTTCTATTTACCAGACGTGCGCGCCGCAGCCAGCACATATACCCTCGTTGCGCCCATTTCGCGCAGCAGATTGACCGCTGCCGCAGCCGTTGCGCCCGTGGTGATGATGTCATCCACCAGTACGATCGACTTGCCGCGCACCTCGGTGTTTTCCCGCGGCAGCAGCGCCCGTTCCGCGTTTTTCTGCCGTGCGGCGGCATTCTTCTGTGTAGATTGCTTGGGCGTAAACGCGCGCTTGCGCAGCGTCGCCCGACAGGGCAGGCTAAGCGGTTCCGCAATGGCTTTTGCCAGCAGTTCGGCCTGATTGTAGCCGCGCTCGCGTCTCCGCAGCCAGCCAATCGGCATGAAAGTGACGAGGTCGGGCTGCCATGCATCCAGCCGATCGGCCAGCAGCGGCAGCATCTGTGCGGCAAACCAGTCCGCATAGTGCTGCTTATGCTGAAACTTAAACCGCTGCATTGCATACTTGACTTTTCCGGTGTAGTACAGCGCAGCTACGGTGTCCGTTGCACCTGGAATATGGATGGCTTCGGTGCAGCGGTAGATTTGCCGTATCTCAGATGCGCAGGTAGGACACAACATGGCCCTGCCTGTCCCGGCGGCGGGCAGCATTTCGCCGCACAATACACACCGTTTGGTAAATAAAACTCCCATGTGTATTCCTCCTGCATGACAAAAGGGCTGTCCGACGGACAGCCCTTTGATTTACTTGGAAAGCAGCTTTTTCAGGCGTTCTGCCGCTTCGAGCGTACGCTTCTGGTCGCCGAAGGCAGTAAGACGGAAGAAACCGTCACCGTTCTTGCCGAAGCCTGCACCCGGCGTACCAACTACGTTGGCGTTTTCGAGCAGATAGTCGAAGAACTCCCACGAACCCATACCGTTCGGGCACTTGAGCCACAGATACGGGCTGGACTTGCCGCCGGTGTACCAGATACCGAGCGAATCGAGCGTTTCGGAGAGCACCTTGGCGTTCTGCTTGTAGTAGCCGAGAGTTTCCTTGATCTGCTTCATCCCTTCCTCGGTGAAGCAGGCGGCCGCACCCTTTTGCACGATGTAGGGCACGCCGTTGAACTTGGTGGTCTGGCGACGCAGCCACATCTTGTTCAGCTTGCCATCCATGAGTGCCTGCGGGACAACCGTCCAGCCGCAGCGCGTGCCGGTGAAGCCTGCCATCTTGGAGAACGAGCAGAACTCAATGGCACAGGTCTTTGCGCCCTCGATTTCATAAATGGAGCGTGGCAGGTTTTCGTCTTCGATGAAGCACTCATAGGCCGCGTCATACAGGATAACGGCATTCTGCGCATTGGCATAATCTACCCAGGCCTTGAGGCCCACGCGGTCGTATGCCGCACCGGTCGGGTTATTGGGCGAGCAGATATAGATGATATCCGCATTGACGGAAGCGTCCGGCAGCGGCAGGAAACCGTTTTCCGCGGTCGCATCCATGAACACAACCTTGCGGCCCGCCATAACGTTGGTATCCACATATACCGGATAAACCGGATCGGGGATGAGCACGGTGTTGTCTGCGCCAAAGATGTCGAGGATGTTGCCGAGGTCGCTCTTTGCGCCGTCGGAAATGAAGATTTCGTTGGTGTCGAGCGTGACGCCGTGGGTCTTGTAGTAGCCGACGAGCGCTTCGTGCAGGAAGCCATAGCCCTGCTCGTCGCCGTAACCGTGGAAGGTTTCCTGCTTTGTCTGATCCTCGACCGCCGCGTGCAGCGCGTCGATGACGGCAGGCACGAGCGGACGGGTGACGTCGCCGATGCCCAGACGGATGATGTCCGCTTCCGGGTGAGCGGCGGAATATTCGTTTACCTTGCGTGCGATCGTGGAAAACAGATAGCTCTGCTCCAGATTGTCATAGTGCTTATTGATCTGCATGTTCTTTGCTCCTTTTCAGCGATGCTGCGACAAACGCCTTGAACAGCGGATGCGCGCGATTGGGACGGGACTTGAACTCGGGGTGGAACTGCACGCCGATATAGAACGGATGGTTCGGGATTTCGACAGTTTCCACCAGCTCGCCCGTGGGGGAAGTGCCGGTGATATGCATGCCGTAGCCTTCGATTTGCTCACGGAAATTGTTGTTGAATTCATAGCGGTGGCGGTGGCGTTCGGAGATCATCTCTGCGCCGTAGGCGGAAGCCATGATGGTATCCGGACGGATTTTGCACGGATATGCGCCCAGACGCATCGTACCGCCCTTTTTAGAAATGCCCTGCTGGCTTTCCATCAGGTCGATGACCGGATGGGTGGAATCCGGGTCAAACTCAGATGAGTTGGCGTCCTCAAAGCCGAGCACGTTACGCGCATAGCTCATGACCGCAATCTGCATGCCGAGGCAGATGCCAAAGTAGGGGATGCCTTGCGTGCGCGCATAGTTCGCCGCGCAGATCATGCCCTCAATACCGCGCGGACCAAAGCCGCCCGGCAGGATGATGCCGTCAACCTCGCCGAGCAGCTTGTCCACGGTTGAATCGTTGATTTCCTCGGAATCGACCCAGTCGATATCGACAAAGCAGCCGGTTTCATAGCCACCGTGCTGCAATGCCTCCGCAACGGAGAGGTATGCATCGTGCAGCTTGACATACTTGCCAACCAGGGCGATTTTGACGTGTTCTTTACGGGAGGCGATGCGCTCAAGCATCTCTACCCATTCGCTCATATCACCCTTGGGCGCGCCGATGGCAAGTTCGCGGCAAACGATGTCAGACAGATGGCTCTCCTCGAGCATCATAGGTGCCTGATACAGCACGGGCAACGTGCGGTTTTCGATGACGCAGTCCTCCTGCACGGTGCAGAACAGCGAAATCTTGCGCTTGATGTCATCATCGAGCGGTTGATCAACGCGGGCAACAATGATGTCCGGGGAAATACCCAGACCGCGCAGTTCCTTGACCGAGTGCTGGGTGGGCTTGCTCTTAGGCTCGTTCGACCCGGAGATGAACGGCACAAGTGTAACGTGAATAAACAGGCAGTTGCGGCGGCCGACCTCGGTTGCCACCTGACGAATGGCCTCGAGGAACGGCTGGGATTCGATATCGCCGGTCGTGCCGCCGATTTCGGTGATGACCACGTCTGCCGAGGTCTTTTTGCCAACCGAGTAGATAAACGACTTGATTTCGTTCGTGATATGCGGGATGACCTGCACGGTTTCGCCCAGATACTCGCCCGCGCGCTCCTTGTTCAGGACGTTCCAGTACACCTTGCCGGTGGTCAGGTTGGAGAATTTGTTCAAATCCTCGTCGATGAAGCGCTCGTAGTGGCCGAGGTCGAGGTCGGTTTCTGCGCCGTCGTCGGTGACGTATACCTCGCCGTGCTGAAACGGGCTCATCGTGCCGGGGTCAACATTGATATATGGGTCCAGCTTTTGTGCGGCAACCTTGAGGCCACGGCTCTTAAGCAGGCGGCCGAGCGACGCGGCCGTGATGCCCTTGCCCAGACCGGAGACAACGCCGCCGGTCACAAAGATATATTTTGTCATAACTCGATTTCCCCCTTAAATACGGTCGTTGCCGCGCCCGTCATGAACACGGTCTGGTCGGTGTAGCGCACGGTCAGGTCGCCGCCGCGCAGATGTACGGTGATATCCTCGCCTTTTGTTGCGCGTCCGGTCAGCACAGCGGCCACGCCTACCGCGCATGCACCTGTGCCGCAGGCCCAGGTTTCACCCGAGCCGCGCTCCCACACGCGCATCTTGAGCGTGCCGTCCGGCAGGACGTTTACGAATTCCGTGTTGACGCGTTCCGGGAACAGCACATGGTGCTCAAATTTGGGGCCGATCCGCTCGAGGTCCAGCCCGTCGATGTCCTCATCGAGGAAGAGGACGCAATGCGGATTTCCCATGGAGACGCAAGTCATGTGATACACCTTTTCGTCTACGACGATTGGCGCGCCGATGACCTTCTCGCCTTCCATGTCAACCGGAATGTCGGCTGGATTCAAGATGGCCGCGCCCATATCCACGCGGGCAGATACCATTTTGCCGTCTTGGACGGTCAACTCAAGTGTTTTTACGCCCGAAAGCGTGTCGACCGTGATGGTGGTGCGTCCGGCGGTCATACCGTTGTCGTACAGATATTTGCCGACGCAGCGAATGCCGTTGCCGCACATCTTGCCCTCCGAGCCGTCGGCGTTAAAAATGCGCATCTGCGCATCTGCCTTGTCCGAAGGGGAGATCAGGATGATGCCGTCGCCGCCGATGCCGAAGTGCGGCTCACTCAGCCGGACGGAGAGCGACGAAGGATCGGGTACCGTCTGGTCAAAACAGTTGAAATAAATGTAGTTGTTGCCGCAGCCGTGCATCTTGGTGAAGGACAGCTTCAAGCGGGCTCCCTCCTTGGTATAACAAAAAATGGTATATGAGCAGGCCAATCAGCAGGCAGTTGCTCATATACCATTTAGTATATCATAATCCGCCGGGAATTTCTCTATCCATTTCAAAAAAAGGGGAAAAAATTTGTCGCAGCGAGATAGATAGTTTGGGCGGTATCGCACAAAAGCGGGTCATTCCGGCGTGCCGCCGGAGATAATATGTTCCGCAATTTCCCGCTTGGTGCGCCGCTGATTCATGGCCTGCTGCTCAATATAGGCGTGCGCTTCGGGTTCGCTCATCGAGCAGCATTCAATCAGCAGGCACTTGGCGCGGTCGACCAGACGGATATCCTCGATGCGCTGTTGCAAACGGCGGTTTTCCTTGCGCAAGCCAGTCAGACGCGAGCGTGCGGCGCGCGTCATACGCAGCGCCTGTAAAAACAGCGTGCGCGAGAGCGGTTTCGGTACGACAAACACGCCGTCATCCTCTACTTTTTCGGCAACGCTGTCAGCCACCTCGGCTTTCGCCAGCAGGATAACGCCTGCAAGCGTATCGCACGCAGCGGTTTGTGCCAGCTCGTGACCGAATTCATCCGGCAGCGGCGTATTGATTAGAACCAAGTCAAAGTCGCCGTCCACCAGTGCACGGCGGGCCTCCGAACCGGAGGAGACTGCAACGGTTTTGGCCTGCACGCCGCAGGAGGTGAGAAATTGTGTCAGCATGACATGGGATTTTTGCGTGGCGGAAACGATCATAATGCGTTCCAAGCAGCGTTTCCCTCCTTTCGGGTAAGGATGGGAGTGAAATCAGTAGCGCTCGAAGTACAGCGCACGTTCGGCGGAAAAGCGGTCGTCCGCCAGCGCGATGCGGTCATGCTCGACCTGTTTGGCGGCGAAAAACGCTTCGCGCGTCTTGGCCGGCAGATGACGGGCGATAAAGGGGCTGTCTTGTGCGCAGCGGATGGCTTCGCACAGTGAACCAGGCAGTGCCTGATACTGGGCGCGCACCGCGTCCGAGGCGGTGAACAGATTGTCGTTGCACGCGGGAGCAAGGGGGAGCTGTTGTTCGATGCCATCCAGACCCGCGTGAATAAGCAGGGCAAAAACAATATAGGGATTGATGCAGCCGTCGAATGAGCGCACTTTCATGCGGTTGGCCAGTTTGCCGTTGGCCAGCGGCACGGCAATTAGCGGAGAGCGGTTCTGATGCGACCAGGTGATATACTTGGGGGCTTCAAACTCACCCAGCCGTTGGAACGAATTGGTCAGCGGATTACCAAATATGGTCATTTCCGCCGCATGCTGTAAAATGCCTGCGACAAAACTGCGGCCGGCTTCACTCTGGTCAAAGCCCGGATGGAACAGATTTTCTCCGTTTCGCATGATGGAAATGGACAGGTGCAAACCGCTGCCGGGAATGCTGGGCAGGGGCTTGGGCAGGAATGAGGCGTACAGGCCGCTCGACGCGGCCATGGACTTGACAACCCACTTAAAGGTGACAAAATTATCCGCTGCCTCAAGCGCTTCTGCATAGCGGAAGTCGATTTCGTGCTGTCCGGGGCCTTGCTCATGATGCGAAGATTCCGGCTGGATATTCATTTCCTCGAGTGTCAGGCAGATTTGGCGACGCACGTTTTCTGCTTTGTCCAGCGGCGCCACGTCGAAATATTCGCCGTGGTCGTGCGGAATGATGGTGGGGTGCCCGTTTTCATCCAGCTCGAACAGATAGAATTCGCTTGCCGTGCCCATTGTGATGGAATAGCCCGACTGACGGGCGCGGCGGCCTGCTTCACGGAGCAGACGACGGCCGTCGCCCTCGAAGGGTGTGCCATCCGGATAACGGATATCGCAGTAGAAACGCACCACACGTCCCTGTGCAGGCCGCCACGGCAGCACGGACAGCGTTGCCGGGTCGGGGAACAGCAGCAGGTCGGATGCGTCTACGTTGAGGAAGCCGCGCAGCGAGGATGCATTGAAGTGGATGCCGTGTTCAAACGCACGGGTCAGCTCGGTGGGCATGATGGCAATATTTTTCTGGTTGCCAAAGATATCGCAAAAGGCCAGACGGATGAATTTAACGTCATTCTCCTCGATAAATTGTATGACTTCGTGCATGGTGGTATCCATAAGAGCCGCGCTCCTCTCTGAAAAGTATGATATGCCGATGAGGCACAAAATCAGGATTCATAGGTATAAAGCTGATGGTAACCGGCTTCCGGATTGGGAGACAGCACATAGTATTGCTGTCCGAGCAAAGCGGCAGCGTCGCCGCCAAAATGACGGCAGTATTCTTCAACATACGGCGCGATGCCATCGAGGTCCGCCTGCGACGCCGGGCTGACCAGCACCTGACGCGGCAGACCGGCCGGGGCTTTATCACATCTTAACACAATTTTGCCGCCGTGCATACCGGTGCCGCAGAAATTTCCCGCAGGGTATGCGCCGTTCTGTCCTTGGCCCAGTACTAGAATCAGGCCGCCGGCCTGATATTCGCCGAGGAACGAGCCGGCTTTGCCGCCGATAACGATGACAGGAAAGTGCTGCTCATAGGCCTTCATATGAATGCCGCCGCGATAGCCGCAGTCGCCCTCGATGAAGATGCGGCCGCCGCGCATGCCGTAGCCGCAGGCGTCGCCCACGTTGCCGTGGATGATAATATCGCCTTTGTTCATGGTGTCGCCAACCGCTTCCTGTGCGTTGCCAAACACCTCGATGGTCGAGCCGCTCAGGTACTGACCGAGGCCGTTGCCGGGCGTGCCGTGGATGGTGATGGTGTGGTCTGCCGAGCCGCAGCCGATGTATCGCTGGCCGATTACGTTTTCGACCGTAATGTCAGTGTCGTCAATCGCGCGAATCTGCTCATTGAGCTGCTGATAATAAGTAAGGTTTGCCTGTACGGTGGTCATCAGTGTGCGCCTCCTAACTTTTTCGCGCGTTCGGCGCGGGAGAATGCCATCAGCTGCGGCTTTTCACGAATGAGGTCGAAGTCGATGGTGTCGAGTGGGGTGCGCTCTCGGATAAGAGAGGTATAGATGCCCGCGCGATCCACGTCCCCAATCATAATGAAGCCGACCAGATGGTTGTCGCGCGTCACCAGCAGCTTGTAGTGCTCGTCGTCCTGTTCGAGATAGGTTTCGCCGTCGTAAGAGCCGGCAGTAATCATATGCAGACCCATAAAGCCGGATGCGTTCATGGGAACGGCCTTGTCAAAGGACGTGTTGCCACCCGCCATGTTGCGTCCTGCGGTCTCACCTTGCATATAGGCATTAGGCAGGATGGCGAGAATACGGTCGGTGTCCGCAGTGATGTCATGCGATACCGTGCAGTCGCCCGCCGCGTAAATGTCCGGCACAGTGGTGGCGGAGCGGTCATCGGTCAGAATGCCGCGGTTTACTTCGCAGCCTGCGTCCGCTGCCAGTTCGGTATTTGGCCGCACGCCAACCGCAATGACCAGCACATCAAAGTCAATTGTGCCGCCGCTTTGCAGGGTGGCGGTGCTGCCGTCAAAGCGGGCGACGCTGTCCCCGAGGATGAAGCGCACACCCTTGCTTTCGATATGCTTCTGGATGATAGCGGCAGGTACTTCGGTCAGCACGTTGGGCAGGATGCGGGGCGCAAGGTCGATGACGGTCAATTCTTTGACGCGCTGGTAGATGCCCTCGGCACATTTCAGACCAATCAAGCCCGCGCCGATGATGAGTACGCGCTTGTCGTTGTCCTCGCCCAGCATGGTGTTCAGCCGCTTGGCGTCATCCAGCGTCATAAAGCTGGTCCTGTTCTGCACAGTGTCCAAGCCCTCCATAGGCGGGACGAACGGCCGTGAGCCGGTGCAGATGCACAGCTTGTCATACGGCACGGTTTCTCCGCCCTCGAGCAGAACGGTCTTTGCCGGAGCGTCAATTTTGGTGACGGTGCAGCCGAGCATGGTTTTGACACCGTTTTTCTCATAAAAATCAGCCGGACGGTAGTGCAGCATTTTGTCCTCGGTTGTTTTGCCGAGCAGCAGATAGGAGATGAGCGGACGACCGTACACCGGATAAATCTCATCCGAAATGACCGTGATGGGACCGGTGGAATCGACGGCGCGGATGCCTTCAATCGCGCCGACCGCGGCGGTGCCATTGCCAATAATCACGTAATTCATGCGTTTCACCTCTCCTCGTACACAATGGCCTTGTTCGGACAGCCCTGTACGCACATGGGCTGGCCAAACTCGTTCTTGGCGCACAGCTCGCATTTCTGGATTGCGCCCTCGTTGGAGGTCGACAGCGCGCCGTACGGACAGGACAGGATGCAGGTGTAGCAGCCGACGCACTTGTCCGAGTCAATATGCACCGCGCCATCCACGATGGTCAGTGCGCCCGAAATGCAGCCCTTGACGCACAGCGGGTCGGTGCAGTGGCGGCAGGAAACTGCAAAGGAAATGTTGTTGCGCTCCTCAATGCGGATACGCGGCGCAATTTTATGGTCTTTGAGCGCCTTAACCATCGAGGACTTGCCGGAGTTGGCAAAGGCACAATAATATTCGCACAAATGGCAGCCAAGGCACCATTTTTCATTAACATAAACCCGTTTCATCGTCGCTTTCCTCCTTATTCGCCCGCGTGCTTGATGCCGAGGATGTCAAGCTCCTTCTGGGTCAGGCCCAGACCGCGCAGCATCAGTCGGTTGCCGCGCAGCGCTTCAATCGAGTTGATACCCATGCCGCCCATCATTTCTTTCAGCTCATGATCCCATGCGGTGACCAGATTGATCAGGCGCTGGGAGCCGATATCGGGGTTGAGACGCTTCACCAGTTCGGGGCGCTGGGTCGCAATGCCCCAGTTGCACTTGCCGGTCTGGCAGGAGCGGCACAGATGGCAGCCGAGCGCGAGCAGAGCGGAGGTGGCGATGTAGCAGGCGTCCGCACCGAGCGCGATGGCTTTCAAGAGGTCGGCCGAGTTGCGAATCGAGCCGCCGACAACCACGGAAACCTGATCGCGGATGCCCTCGTCGCGCAGCCGCTGATCGACCGCTGCGAGCGCCAGCTCGATCGGAATGCCGACATTGTCACGGATGCGGGTCGGAGCTGCGCCTGTACCGCCGCGGTAGCCGTCAATGCAGATGACGTCTGCGCCCGAGCGGGCAACGCCCGAGGCGATGGCGGCCACATTATGTACGGCTGCAATCTTGACCATAACCGGCTTTTTGTATTCGGTCGCTTCCTTGAGCGAGAACACGAGCTGCCGCAGATCCTCAATCGAGTAGATATCGTGATGCGGGGCAGGGGAGATGGCGTCCGTGCCCTCCGGGATCATACGGGTCTTGGAAATATCCGGACCGACCTTGTGGCCGGGCAGATGACCGCCAATGCCGGGCTTTGCGCCCTGTCCCATCTTGATTTCGATGGCTGCGCCTGCTTCCAGATAGTCCTTGTGTACGCCGAAGCGGCCGGACGCAACCTGCACGATGGTGTGCGGGCCGTATTGATAGAAGTCCTGATGCAGGCCGCCCTCGCCGGTGTTGTAATAGGTGCCGAGTGCGCAGGCCGCGCGTGCAAGCGATTCATGCGCGTTGTAGGAAATCGAGCCGTAGCTCATTGCGGAGAACATGATCGGCACATTCAGCTCGAGCTGCGGGGACATATTGGGAATCAGGCGGCCGTTTTCGTCGCGCGCAATCTTGCCCGGCTTTTTGCCGAGGAAGGTTTTTGTCTCCATCGGCTCACGCAGCGGGTCAATCGAGGGGTTGGTGACCTGCGATGCATTGATGAGGATTTTGTCCCAGTAAATAGGATACGGTTCCGGGTTACCCATCGAGGACAGCAGTACGCCGCCCGAACCCGCCTGACGGTAAACCTCAGAAATGGCCTTGCCCGTCCAGTTGGCGTTTTCCTTAAAGGTGTGGTCGGTCTTGACGATTTTCAACGCGCGCGTCGGGCAGAGCGAGACGCAGCGGTGGCAGTTGACACATTTGCTCTCGTCCACCATCATCTTTTCAAATTCGGGATCGTAAAAATGCACTTCGTTGGCGCACTGCCGCTCACAGGCACGGCAGGCGATGCAGCGGTCGTAATTGCGTACGACCTCGTACTGCGGATACAGAAAATCAATAGCCATTACTGCTTCCCTCCGTCGTTTAAGCTCACAATGACAGCCTCGCCGCCGCGCGGTGCCCATACCCGATCAAGTTCGGGCGCAATCACGCGAATGGCACATTCTTCCGAGGCAATATATACGGTTTCGTCCTTTTCGCCGACTACCATGCTGCGTAGCTTGAGGCGGTCGTTGAGTGCCATCAGCCCGCCTTCGTAGCCAACCAGAATGGAGAAGGGCCCGGTGACCATCAGAGAGGCGAACGCGTTGCGCAGATAAGTGAGGCGCTCACGCTCGGCCGGCTCCTGCTTTTCAATGGTAGACCAGAACGGCGCGGCGATGACGCGGCTGATCTCCTCGAGCGTCAGCCCGAGCTTGCGGCCGAGATAATCGACGATGTAGGTGATAACCTCGGTGTCGGTCAGCAGGTCGCACGAATAGCCGAACATTTCAATAAAACGGCGGTTTGCATCATAAGAGGAAATTTCGCCGTTATGTACGACCGTGGTGTCCAGCAGTGCAAACGGATGCGCGCCGCCCCACCAGCCGGGCGTGTTGGTCGGATAGCGGCCGTGGCAGGTCCACGAGTAGGCTTCGTATTCCTCTAACCGGTAGAACTCGCCCACATCCTCCGGGAAGCCGGATGCCTTGAATACACCCATGTTCTTACCAGAAGAGAAAATGTAAGCGCCGTCCAGCGTGTGGTTGATGCGGATGACGAAGCGGGCGACGAATTCGCGCTCATCGAGCTGACTGGCTGCCAGCTTGGTATGCAGGGGGGTGACGAAATAGCGCCAAATCATCGGCTCGTCAGTGATACGGGGATGGCGGCGCGTTGGAATCTTGGAAAGATTGACAATGTCGAAGTGCCGCTCCAGCTCTTTTTCACATTCATCCTTGGCGTTCTGCGTATCATAAAATACATGGAACGCATAGAAGTCTGCGTACTCGGGATAAATGCCATAGCCGGCGAAACCGCCGCCCAGACCATTGGAACGGTCGTGCATGGTGCGGATGGAGTCGATGATGCGCGTGCCGTTCTCCCGTGTGCCGTCCTTGTGGAAGATGCCGGAGATCGCACAGCCGGCGGGAATACGGATTTTGCCTTCTTTTTGCAACATGGTGCTTCCTCCTTTATATATGCGCGATATGCGCGTTGCAGGGCGTCCCGCTGCGGGGAGGCCGGCCGCCGGCGCGCTTTCATCGGGAAACCGCTGCCGGGGCGGAGAATTAGGATACAATATAAAAAAGGCGTCCACGATAACCGGAGACCGCTTTTTTTGATCTCCGGTTATCGTGGACGCCTTTGTCCTTTTTCTATTGTATAGCACAACAGGGGACAGCGTCAAGCGGGAAAACAGTGGAAAACATCATTTTTTCGCAATTTGCATAGAATGACCGATGCATTTTCAGTTGGTTTTCAGAAGGTTGCATCAAATCGGTTCTTCCGACGAAAAAGAGTGTTTGAATCCCTTGACAAAGGCGGGTTTGCCCGCTATAATGCAAAGTGTTAACAGCAAAGGCGCTGTGGGAACACGACCCGCAGCGCCTGTTTTGTTATATTCCATTCGTTGGGTAACAAATTCACATATAAAGGAGCGAACCATTCATGAACACAGCAAAGAATGTTCCAGAGTTGTTCGGCAGCATGGTCTTTAATGAGACCGTGATGAAGGAACGTCTGCCCAAGGACGTTTACAGAAAGCTGAAGAAAACCATGCGGGAAGGTACGGCCATTGACGCTGACGTTGCTGCGGTAGTGGCAACGGCGATGAAGGACTGGGCGGTGTCTAAGGGCGCAACGCACTACACCCACTGGTTCCAGCCGATGACCGGCGTGACGGCGGAAAAGCATGATTCCTTTATTTCCCCCACGGATGACGGCAGCGTAATGATGGAGTTTTCCGGCAAGGAACTGATTAAGGGCGAGCCGGATGCCTCTTCGTTCCCGTCCGGCGGTCTGCGCGCGACCTTCGAGGCCCGCGGCTACACTGCGTGGGACCCGACCAGCTATGCGTTCGTCAAGGACGGTTCGCTCTACATTCCGACGGCGTTCTGCTCTTACACCGGCGAAATTCTTGACAAAAAGACTCCGCTGCTGCGTTCGATGGAAGCCATCAGCACGCAGGCATGCCGTGTACTTAAGTTGTTCGGCAAGAATGTTCGCCGCGTGGCGACCACGGTAGGCCCGGAGCAGGAGTATTTCCTGATTGACAAGAAGGACTACGCGCAGCGCAAGGATTTGATTTTCACCGGCCGCACTCTGTTCGGTGCAAAGCCGCCCAAGGGGCAGGAGATGGAGGACCACTATTTTGGCTCCATCCGTCCGCGTGTTGCTGCGTTTATGCAGGAACTGGATGAGGAGCTGTGGAAGCTCGGCATTTTCGCCAAGACCAAGCACAACGAGGTTGCACCCGCGCAGCACGAGATGGCGCCGGTGTTTACCACCACCAACATTGCAACCGATCACAATCAGCTGACTATGGAGGTCATGAAGCGCGTAGCGCAGAAGCACGGCTTCATCTGCCTGCTGCACGAAAAGCCGTTTGACGGCGTCAACGGTTCCGGTAAGCACAATAACTGGTCGATTTCGACCGACGACGGTGAAAACCTGCTCGAGCCGGGCAAGACCCCGAGCGAGAATGCACAGTTCCTGCTGTTCCTGACTGCGGTCATCAAGGCAGTGGACGAATATCAGGATCTGCTGCGTATTTCGGTTGCCTCTGCAGGTAATGACCACCGCTTGGGCGCGAACGAAGCGCCTCCGGCTATCGTTTCCATGTTCATTGGCGACGAGCTGCAGGCGATTCTCGATGCGATCGAATCCGGTGAGGATTACACCGACATGGCCAAGACCAAGATGGATCTGGGCGTTTCCGTTCTGCCGGACATCCCGAAGGATACGACCGACCGCAACCGTACCTCGCCTTTTGCCTTTACCGGCAATAAGTTTGAGTTCCGTATGTTGGGTTCCGCGATCAATATCGCTTGCCCGAACATCATGATTAACACGGCGGTAGCTGAGGAGCTTCGTCTGTTCGCGGATGAGCTGGAGAAGGCGGACGACTTCAAATCTGCACTGGTTGCACTGATTAAGCGAGAAATCAAGGCGCATAAGCGCATCATCTTCAACGGCAACGGCTATGATGATGCTTGGGTGGCTGAGGCAGAGGCGCGCGGTCTGCATAACCTCAAGTCTACTGCGGACGCACTGCCGCACTATACGGATGAGGCCAATGTCGAGTTGTTCACCCGTCACGGCGTATACAGCCGCGTGGAGATGGAATCCCGTGAAGAAGCGCTGCTGGAGGAGTATTACAAGACGCTGCACATCGAGGCCCTGACCATGAGCGATATGGTGCGTGAGGAAATTCTGCCGGCTTGCGTTGCGTATCAGAGCGATCTGGCCAAGACGGTTAAGAATAAGAAGGAGGCCGGTGTTGCAGGCGGCATGGAAGCTGATCTGCTGGGCCGCGTATCCGCGCTGACCGAGGAACTGTACACCAAGGGCCGCGCACTGGATACGGCGGTAGAGCAAGCGCCCGCAGCGGACGCGGAGACGGTCGCTAATTATTATCACGATACGATTCTGCCCGCAATGGATGCGGTTCGTGCACCGGCCGATCAGCTGGAAATGCTGGTGGGCAAGAAGTACTGGCCGTTCCCGACCTACTCGGATATCCTCTTCTACGTTTAAAAACGTATAGGGGGCTTCATAAGCCCCCTGTATACGGAACTTAGTCCCGAAACAAACCGAGTACCGACATCCGAGCGACGTGGTCAAAGGCCGCGGGGTCGGCGTAACAAATGCCCCGGCAAAGTGGGGACATTTGATGCATACCGCGATACGGTTTGCAGAATCATGCCGCGTAGCGCGCGGAAAAATTCTTACATACTTGCATATACTTACATACTCACATACTTGCATATATTTTATCTTCGTACACAATGGCGTGTGTTTCCTGCTTGCCTTAAAGGCGGCAGGGGATACACGCCATTTTAATTTTTAGGGGGTTTTAACAATGGATTTCAATGCACTTGCGACCTCGATGGATGTCGGCTGGACACTGATCGCCGCAGCGCTCGTATTTTTCATGCAGGCGGGCTTTGCGATGGTCGAAACCGGTTTTACCCGTGCGAAAAACGCAGGTAATATCATCATGAAGAACTTGATGGACTTCAGTCTTGGTACGCCGATTTTCTGGCTGGTGGGCTTTGGCATCATGTTCGGTTCGATGAACGGCTTTTTCGGTGGCTTTGATTTTCTGGCCGACGGCGTCGTAGGCGAAGGATACAACTGGACTACGCTCATTTTCCAGACTGTGTTCTGCGCAACAGCAGCGACAATTGTTTCCGGTTCGATGGCGGAGCGCACCAAGTTCTCGGCCTACTGCATTTACTCCATGATTATTTCGGCCATCATTTATCCGATCTCCGGTCACTGGATCTGGGGCGGTGGCTGGCTTGCTGAGCTGGGCTTCCATGATTTCGCCGGTTCTACGGCGGTGCACATGGTTGGCGGCGTGGCGGCGTTTATTGGCGCGGCTATCCTCGGATCCCGTATCGGCAAGTATACCAAGGATGGCAAGGCACGCGCAATTCCCGGCCATTCGTTGACGCTGGGTGCGCTGGGCGTATTCATCCTGTGGTTCTGCTGGTTTGGTTTCAATGGCGGCTCCACGGTTGCTCTGTCCGGTGAGGGCGCAGAGGTTGCGGCCCGTGTTTTTGTGACCACCAACATGGCAGCTGCGGTTGCGACCGTGACGGTGATGTGCATCACTTGGATTCGTTACAAGAAGCCGGATGTTTCTATGACGCTCAACGGTTCTCTGGCGGGTCTGGTTGCCATCACGGCGGGCTGCGACACGGTTACGCCTTTTGGCGCGGCGGTCATTGGCATCATCGCAGGCTTTGTTGTGGTATTTGGTATTGAATTTGTCGACCAGAAGCTCAAGGTAGACGATCCGGTCGGCGCGGTTGGCGTACATGGTCTGTGCGGTGCGACCGGTACGCTGATGGTTGGCCTGTTTGGTTACTATGCGTATGGCAGCACTGAGATTGCACCGGTCGGCCTGTTCTATGGCGGTGGCGTGCATGCGCTTGCTATTCAGGCGCTCGGTATGGTAGCGGTCATTGCGTGGGTTGCCATTGCGATGACGATTGTATTCCAGATCATCAAGCATACCATCGGCCTGCGTGTTTCGGAGGCAGAAGAAATTATGGGTCTCGACAAGCCCGAACACGGCCTGTCCTCGGCGTATGCAGACTTTATGCCGGTGGTGCCGAACGTACTGGGCACCAAGGCGGCCGAAAAGGCAGCATCCATGCTGGATACCATTCCGGTTGCTGTAGAGAAGGCGGTTCCGGTCACCAAGATTACTACCGAGGGCAGCGAACACAAGCTGACCAAAATTGTTATCGTTACCAAGCAGTCCAAGTTTGAAGTGCTTAAGGATGCGCTGGGTGCAATCGGTGTATCCGGCATGACGGTGACCAATGTCATTGGTTGCGGCGTCCAGAAGGGTGCGGCGGAGTATTACCGCGGCGCAGAGGTGGATATGACATTGCTGCCTAAAATCAAGATGGAAGTCGTTGTATCCAAGGTTCCGGTGGAAACCGTGGTTGAAACGGTCAAGAAGGTACTGTACACTGGTCACATCGGCGACGGCAAAATCTTCGTTTACGACGTGGAGAACGTCATCAAGGTGCGCACGGGCGCAGAGGGCTTTGATGCCTTGCAGGACGATGAATAATAAATTGCCGGGGCAGTCCTACGCTGCCTGACAAGTTACAATCACAGCAGAAAAGCCGCCCAATCGGGCGGCTTTTGTTGTGCAGTGACAGGAATTGGCGTGGAATCTTCTCGAAAAAAGAGAAAAAACAAATGTGGTAACCTCTGCAGCCGTTTAACCGTGGCTGCTATACGGTTGATATCCGCTTCTTCTATCGCATCGAGTGCGAGGTGAGCTGTGTAGTCGGCCGTCCGCGCATCATTGACGGCTTGGCCGTATTTGACAAGCGCGTGGTACTGTTCGGCGGCGAAGGCGGCGCCCGTATCTTCTCCTCCCGTTATGTGGAGGACGGCATGGATGTTCAGCTTGCGCCCGACAGCAACAAGCCGACCGCTGTGGTCGAGGTGGTTGACCCCATCGTGCTGGATGCGCGCGTGGTTGCACCGGAGACTTCGTGCAACTGCTGCTGCTGCGCACTGCACGAGGTACCGCGCCCGATTTGCTCCTGCTTCGGCGGTGACAATTTGGTTCTGGATAACGACGGCTATCAGCTGTTCGTTACGCTCGGCCAGTTTGCCATCATCCGCCTGGAGCGCGATATCCAGTTGCTCATGCCGGCGTATGATATCTGCCTGCCGCGTCGCGACTGCTCGAACAGCGGCGTAGGCGGAGAACAGGACCCCTGCGAGATTTTCGCAAACTTTGAATTCCCGATTGATGAATTCTTCCCGCCCAAGCAGGAATGCGGCGAGAATCTGTGCGGCACGCTGAGCGGCGGCTCGAACGGCTGTGGCTGCGGCAGCGGCAACAGCAATTCGGGTGGCTGCGGCTGCGGCAGCAAGTGCGGCGGCTGAGTCGAACGGCGACAGCACCAAACAAAAAAAGGGACGCTCCGAAAGGAGCGCCCCTTTTTCGTGTGTCATGGATTGTACGGCATGCCGGAATTCTTATCGGTACTGACCGCCCATCAGAGCGTCGTATACGCTTTGTGCGGTTTCGCTGTCATATTGCCCGATGGCTTGCGTCTGTCCCAATACGGTCAACGTGGCAAGCGCCAAAATCCGCGTCGAGCCTTGCGGATTGTAGGGACCAGCACAGAACAGAAGCGAACGGACAATATTCAAACCAACAAAAGAAGCCATCTCTGTAGTATCTTCAAAGCCTCTTGCCTGACGAATCAGCGACAGGTCGTCCATCTTCGGTGACAGTGTCAAACCGGCCTTCTCCAGCGTTTCACGCAGCTGCGCGCCTTCGTCGCGATGCGCATAATACTGCTGTACACTTTTCTTGTCCTGAAACCAATTGCGCAGGAAATTGACCAGTTCTCCAGCTTCTTCAACCACTTTTGCAATCAGTCCGCTCTCGTCGCCCACTGCGTCGCCAATGAGACCGCCAACCAGACTGCTCATGGTTTGGACTATCTCGTCGATTTGGCGGCTTTCGGCTTTGCTTGCGCCTTGTTTCTGCAGATGCTGGTTGCGGTTACGGGCGCGGTCGCTGCGCGCTTTTTGCTCTTCGGTCTGGGGCGCGGTCTCGGCCGGTGCAGCCTGCTCTCGGCGTTTGGCGCGTTCCGCCTCTTCTTGGGCGTCATTCAGATCGCCTATTTTGGAGAGGTTTTTTCCGACCGAGATGCCTGCATTCAGATATCCCAGATGCGAGCTGGCTTTTTCCAGCTTTTCGCCCAGCACCGTGGAGGCTTTTTCTCCGATTACGCTGCTGATTTTGTCCTCATAATTTTCATGGAAATCCTTAACCGTATTGGTGAAGCTCTCGGCGCCGGCACGCACCTTATCAAAGGACAGGCCACCGCTCTCTTCGGCCCCCAGCACTCGATTGATGCGGTTGGAGACCTTGGTCGGCAGCAACATCAGTGCCAAGCGCTTGGCCGGACCCGGAATCTGTTCCTCTATGCGGGCACGCACGCGCCGTCCCATAAAGCGGGTGAAGCGGTTGCCGGAATTATGCAGGTTCTGGCGCAGAAAACCGCCGTCAAAATGGAATGCGCCAGTCTGGCTCAAATCGCCTTCGGAAACATAAAGCTCTCGGTCCTCCAGAAAAATATTGCGTTCGTTGGTGGTGCGGTAAACCAATTGCAGTGCACGACTGACCAGTTTCCAGTCGACCGCGGTGTCGCGTTTGGAAAGCAGGTGTTTCGCGCCGACACGAATGGTGCGGTCGGTAAAATCTACACTGTCGTTGATCTGGAAGGATAGAGCGGTCAGGATGGCGTTGCGGCAGTCCATTGCTTTAAGTTGCAAACCCTGTGTACCTTGCGCATGATGCAGATGCTCGTCGATGAGCGAGAAACGGGCGCGCGGGTTGACATAATCCCGTCCCTGGATACCAAAGAGGCTGAACAGTGCGTCCTGTTTGGATACGTCCAGAATATCGCGCTGCCCCAGCGCCTTGATGAACAGGGTACGCTGCGATTCATCCAGATTCAGCCAGCCGGCGTATACGGCCTGCTGGCCGTCGAGCTCCGCTTGCTCCCGCAGGAATGCATCCACATGCTCCGGCGTGTCGAATGTTTCGGGCAGACTGCTTTGCTTTGCATATTGCGCTTTGACCGTTTCATTGTTGCTTATCATAACGGCGTCCTTAGCATTTTTCACAGCGGTCAGGCGCGTTTGCTCATGTTCCATCTCCTGTAGGAAGTCCATCGCGCGATCGAGCAGATCCCAGTCTACCGGGCTTTTGCGATTGAGGCCGACAAAGTCTTCCTTCCGCAGGCGGTGGTTCAAGTCCACATCATCACGCAGTTGATAGCTGTACAGCGTGTCCAGCGCATGTGCAAGGCTTTCGGCCGTAAACTGTGGGCACTGGCTGCTGTCGGCATAGCCGGTGAGCATATCCAGGCGCTTTTCCTCATGGACAACGCCGCGGACGGCGCCGCCGCCGACTGCCCACAGGCTGACCCGCTGGGTATAGTCCAACACGGTGCGATCCTGCAATATCCAGATGAGCAGATTTTGCTGCATGGGGCTGAGTGCTCCGAGCTTGTCCATCAAAGCGGTATGGGACTCGCCGCCTTGCTTTTGAAGCACATCGGACAAATCGTGGAAGGTGGTGAGCGTTTCGGGCTGAATCGGTTCGGGGACATTGCTGGTGCGCAGACGCCGTGCTTCTGTGCGAGTTTCGTAGCTGTCTGTCAGACGGTCCAGATCAAGGGGCTGGTTTTCCTGCCGACGGCTGATGCAGAGTAGGGTAAAGTCCATCGCCTGTCGGAACGAGGCAGGGCCAAAGGTGCCGTTACTGTCTTTCAGCCGGTTGAGCGCAATAGTATAGTTGATCGGCGCCGAAAATTCGCCCGTTTCCACGTAGGTTTGCAGTGTGTTCTGGATGAAGATTTGGCGGCTGCGGTTTGCCTGTTCGCTTTGCAGCAGTTGATTACTGGGCAGCGCAAGACCAAACTTGCCGGGCGCCGTCAGCGTCAGTGCAAAGATTTGCCGCTGGTTTTTATCCAGTGCGTTGTATTCATTTAGCAGGGATTTGTCAGCATGCTCGGCCAGATAGGCTTCAAAGCCATTACGGTCCACCATAGTGCAGGGGGTGACCTCCGAGCTGGTCAGGCCATCATAGGAGATATTCCCCAGCAAAGAGGAGGAGTTGATGAGATATTGTCGCGACAGCTCGTCAGACAGCAGCGTCTGCGTCTGCGTACGAATTGACTCGATATCCAGCTTGGCGGTGCCCTCCAGTAATTCGGTATGGAAGTAGTCGCGCAGACCCATGTACAGCGTTTGCCGCTCATCCTCTTTGTAGGGCGCAAGTAGCGCGGTCCACACGCTTTCTATCTGAATGACAGCACGCAGATAAGACAGCCGCTTTTCGGCCATCGACTGGAATTCCTCCGGCGGCAGAGTATACAGCCCCGCAGCCAGACCGTCGGCTACTTGCTGTCGTTCTGCGTCCAGTGCGGGATTTTTGATTTCCAGCGCTGTGACTGCTGTAATCAGGCTGCGGGCGTTGCGGAAGGTGGACAGTCGGTCGGGCAGGTCCTGATTGAGTGCACCATTCCGGTGTGTCAACAGGTAGGTCGTGAATGCATCTGCTTCGGAGTGCTCGAGCTTTTCGCCATTTACGCCCTGTTCGCAAAGTACAGTTATCAGCTCGGTCAATTCGGTATTGAGTGCGTCCAGCGCTGCGGCGTCATCTTGCGCGATGGCGCGCTCGATTAGACAGCCCTGCACAAAGGGGGAAGCGTCAGGATACTGCGTCTTGATGCGCTCTGTTGTTTGCTGAATGGTGCGCATCTGCGGGTTTTGGATGTTTGTCATCGCCAGAATGGGCGACGAAATCCCACTCAGCTCTTGCAGACGGGCAGCATCGGTATCAGCCTGCCGGCCTGCAGCCTTCCGCTGTTCGATCTGCGTCATGACGGATGCGCGCTGGCTCATGATTTGCTTGCTCCGCTGCACGTTGTCCATTTCATCTGAGTCCAGCTGCTGATACTGCCGGAAGAGCCGGTCCAAATCACCGGCAAACTGATCCGCCGGGGTATAGAACAGCTTGGTGCGCAGATACTGACGAAAACCCTCTTTCATGCGCTGCTCATGCGGATGGCTGCTCAGGAAGGTGTTGAGCGCTTCCATATTGGTCAGCAGCGGCTCGGAGTGGTCGGTCAGAAACTGGTCGATTGTTTTACTGGAGTGAAGCAGGAAAGCAGAACCTTCCTCCTGAATCAAATCATAAAGATAGGGCGCCATGGTGCGGCGAATCCCCTCTTTGGCGTTGACGATTTTATGGATTTTATCATCGATGGTCGGTTGTCCGGCCTTGTGCTGGGTGATTTGTCCGTAAAGGGTGTAAAATTCCTGTTCCCACGGCCAGTCGTTGGGTTTTAGGGTGGAGAGCTTTTGCCAGCACTCCTCCACCATCTGGCCGATGAGGAAGGGGTCGTTAAAGTATCTTTCCTTCAAATGACGCAGCGGCGCTTCGTATTGAGCCAGCAGCGTCTTCGTCAGCTGCTCCATATCCACATTGCTGCCGGTGGACAGGGTGGTCCAGACGCTCGGCTGCTGCATAAGACGGTTCAGAATGGGCTGGAGTACGCCGTTGCCTGCGGTGCGCAGTTCATGGACACGCGCGTCGATTGCTTGAGAAAGTGATTGCGCCTGCGTCAGCTGCTCCGGTTTGGCAAGGAGTGCGTCCAGCTTCTTCATGGCGTCTGCCCAGCTGGCGACGCCAAAGCGGGTGAGGTTTTCCTCCCGCTCCTGCTCATCCAGTCTGACAATCATCTGACGGAAGTTATCGGTCAGTTGTTGCGCCTGTTCGGCAGGGAGATTAGCCGTTTGCAGCTTTTGCTCCAGCTCGTTCCGGTGCGCTTGAATTCTTCTGTCCATAGCGCGCAGCTTTTTCTCATAAGCGTCGCGCTCATCATGGGTAAGGGCGCGAGCCATATCCGGTGCGGACAAAATAACATCCTCATAGCCGGATAACAGCATTTCGTGTGCGCACTCCGACTTGCTGATGCGGTCCCAATAGACGCGGATGGGGTCTTTCGTGGAAGGTTCGACAAGTGCATGTTGCTGTACTTGCGCATGGCACAGGCGGATGGCTCTGTCATCCAAATTCTTTTCCTGCAGTTCGCTCAAAATCTGTTCGGCTTGCTGGAAACGTTCCACACGGCGTCCTGGACGGCTGCCCTTGGTGAAGAAATGTCCGCCGCGGCGTGCATCCAGATAGCGGTACTGCACCTGTCCTGTCTCGGCCTTTTCCTGGCCGACCTGTGTCAGGAACCGAAGTTCTACAGAAGTGGTTTCCTGTATCAGACGATGCTGTATCTGCTCGGCCATTGGACGGAAGTTCTCGGTTGTGATGTCTCCCTTTAGGATACCGGGCAGCATACGGATGAGAATTTGCCGTGTCTGTGGGAAGGAAAGCGAACTCCACGGCTCGGCCACCTGCGCCAACGTGCTGCGCCATTGACGAATGAGCGTGGCACTTTCGCTGCGGGGGAGGTTGTCCAAATCGTGCAGACTGCGAACCGGCCCGAAGACCTGCTGAGACAGGAGCTGGTCGAGTGCTTGCAGGATTGGTTCGGAGTAGCTGTCAAACAGCCCGCCAAAGCCGGACCAACGGCAAAGGGCTTCGCCTTCCAACTGTTGCCGGATGATGCCCTTCTGCGCATGATTGGTAGGCTGCAGGAAATCGCCCTTTGTGCCATATAGGGCGTGCGCGTGGTCTACATGGGTTTCCGAAGCGCCGCGCTCAAGTGTTTTCAGCTTGTTGTCCAGAGCGGTTTTAAAAGCTTCAGCCTCTTGGTCGAGTTGGTCCATGGCCCATGCGTCCAGCTCTTTCCATGCTGCCGGGGACATGGTGAGATCAGCCTGCTGCGCGTCCAGAATGTTCAGATTATCGTCGATCCGCTTTTTCAGTCCTGTAAGCGCCGCTTTCATTTTGTCCAGATTATCCGCCTTCGCCTGTACGACCCGGCGGTCAGCCAGCTTGCCCCAGCGGTTTTGCAATCCGGCTTGGCGCATGGCAACGCGGAAGGTGGCTTCAATATGGGCCGCTTCCGGTATAGCTGCCTGTAAATTGCGCAGATAGTGGTATACTGTGGCGGAAATTGCGCCGGGGGAGCCGGTTAGAAACAGATAGCTTTCTTTTTCAATCAGCTTGTTCATTACAATCTCCCGGCTGGCAGTGGACAGAGAATCCTCAAGGATTTTCTGCACATCAGCGAGATTTTCCTCCGCCTGCTGGGACAAATGCTCGAGCTGCTGCTGAAAGAGCGTTTCATCGCTCTGCTCGAGAAGCAGATTTTGTATCAGCCAGCTGTCCATTGCGCCTTGCAGCAGCTTGAGCTTGGGATGGTTGCGCAGAATCTCCAGCCGCTCGTGATAGAGTTTGATATGCTCGGTCTGGCTTTCCAGTGCAGCGGTGATGGCCTGCTCCAATTCCTGAGACTGTTCTTCCAGAGTATCGGTGAGCAGGCGTGTGCCGAGGTTGGTCCTCAGTGTCTGCGCCACCGAATCACGCAGCAGCTGCAGCGCTGGTTCGCGGGTCTGGTAGGCGTCCAGTGCGCGATCCAGAGCGGGCAGATTACGCTCTAGCGCTTCATGCAACCGTTGTACAGAAACGGCAAACTCCCGCCAGGGCTGCTGCATTTTTTCCGGACCGAGCACCTGTTCCGCCAATTCGGCATAGGGACCGAGCAGCCACTTCTGCGGAATGCTTCCATCGGAGGAAACGCCCGTACGCAGATAAGCCCGCTTGGCGCGCAGGATTTCGGGGCTCTCTCTCTTTTCCTGTTCGGCTTGACTTTGCTCTGCAATATGCTTGGCCCATTGCTGCTGGAAGGCCTGACTGCAGCATAGTTTGCTTGCCGCCATGCCGGAAGCGGACGCGACGCCGTACAGTTTAGCAAAAACCGCCTGATTGACCTGTTCGGGTGGCAGATGCTCTACCATATGCTCGAGCGCGACGGAGACACAGTGATACAGCAGTACAAAACGGCTTTCAGTGTCAAGCCCTGCCATTTCGTTCAGGTAGCGGTGGCTGGGTGCGGTGGCGCCCAGTTCTAGCGAATGGTAGACTTCCACCAGACCGGACAGCTGTGTTTCATCCATCGTAGAGGGGGTGCAGCGCTGCAGCAGGGTTAGCAGATGACACAGTGTGGTAAATGCAGGCGTTTGCTCCTGTGTGGTCAGTTGGTCCAGCGACAGGGGGTCACCCACCGTTTGCGTCAGCACCTGTGCGTAAACCTGTGTGGAGGCATTTTCTTCGACGGATTTGAGTGCTTGCAGCATGTTATCCTGCATCTGTTGGCCGGGCTGATAAAAAGCCTGCGTCGCCTGCGGGGAGAGCGCAGCATCGAGAGCCTTTTTCTTATCCTGTAATTTCCGACGCTCGTTTTTGCTCAGTTTTTTAATATTTTTCTGCGCCTCTTGCAGTTCCGCCTCCGTGGTGGCGCGCAGATGCGCCGCCATTTGCGGAGAAACAGGATCGAACTGCTTCATCTCCTGCTGGACGGTGTGCGTGGTTTCGATGTGTTGCTGCTGTTGTCGGTTCGCATGGAGTGTCTTACCCATGGTTCATCCCGTCCTTTCTGTAAAAGCCTCGCATCAGTTGCCCCTGACAGAGAAAGATGCGTTTTCCGTGCTGTTGCAGCAGGCGGTAAGCCAAACGGCTGGCGGATTCCTCCACGCAGTCAAACGAAAGCTCAGTCAGGCCATGCTCCAGCATAGCTTGTGCGGTGCTGCGCAGTATGGCAAGCCCGCCGGTCACACAGCCTGTGCGGATGCTGAATACATTTAAATGGAACATGCCGGGGGCGGTTTGCTGTACCAAAGTCAAACCAGCGGGGCGGTTTTCCATCAGAAGCACATGACTGGTTGCAGGGTCGGCAAGATGGTATTCCGCCCGGCTGGCCTGATAGTTGCCCTCTCGTTCATAGTGCGCGCGGATTTCGTTCCATTGTGCCGTTGAAAGGTCGGATAGGGGAAGGACACTGTCGTGCCAGTCAACATGGGCGTTAGGGGACAGAACGGGAGCGGATTCCAGCTCTTCACGGGTCAAGCGAAAGTGTGGGAAGGCAAGGGCCTTGGTCAAAAAACCTTCTCGGGATAACATCAGCTCCATCACCGGTGTCCAGTCGGCGTCAAACGGATAACTGACGGTGATGCTGGCAATGGGCTGGCGTATCTTTTCGAAAATGCGCACACATGCCTGATGGAGAAGTCCTTCCCCCACGCCATGCCGACGGTGAGCCGGTGCAACCCAGAACCAGCAGATGCTGGCGCGTTCCCCCATGATGTTCAAGGCAATGACGCCACAATTTACACCGTCGCAGTTGGCGCCCAGCAAGACAGTTGAGCGTATGGAAAAGCGGTCGGGCAGCAAGGGGGAAAAAGCGGGGAGGAGTTCCTCGGTAATAGGAAAAATCTTCATACGTAACCTCCATGGAAAATGAGGAAAACAGGGATACTTCGGTCTGCCGCAACGTGGTGCAGCAGCGCAGAGTATGTCGAATAGAAGGAGAAAACTACTAAATTATAACATAGCATGGAAAAAAAGAGAGGTCAATTGTTTTTCTATTATTTGTAGAATACGGAAGAGAAGTACGGCCGTGTTGGTTCATGCACACCGCACAGAGCCGAAGGGTACACGGATACATAAGCGTGGCTGCCGACGCATAGAATGAGCGTGTAGGAAGGGGGCGGCGCTGGGATGCAGGAAGAAAGAAGCCCTGTCTATACCATTATTCTGGGCGTGTGCATGCTGTTGTGCCTGCTGATGATTGGCAGGATGCTGCTGGGTCATCCGGAGCAGGGTGCTTCGCCGGAAGCGGGCGCTCCGACTTTACCGGAGCAGGAGGAGACGGGAATGGAATTGCGTGAAACGGATTTATGCGAGTTGATAAAGCAGGCCCTACCAATACCGGTGCGGGAAATCACCGCGCAGATTGGAGCGGATGAAACGATTTCCGTTGTGGTATTGGTGCGTAAGCAGGATTTGCAGGAGAGTGGGTTGGTGTCGGGAGGACTGCGCACTGCGCTGTTGTTTCTGCCGGATGAATGTCGCATGTATGGGGTATGGACGGCTTCCGTGGCGGAAAGGAAGATTGTGCTGCAATGTGAAAATGCGGAAATTGGTGGAATTGCCGTACCGGCGGAACTGATTACGGCGTTAACCGATCAGGTAGCGACGTCCATCAATGAGCATTTGGAAAAAGCGGGATTTAAGCCGGAAAAACTGGAATGGACAGACGGCGCATTGCAGTTAACAGCGTAGCAAACGAGGCAAAGCCTTGGGCAGGAGATTGAAAATTACAGAACGAAAAACGGCATGACCAAATTGGCCATGCCGTTTTAAAGCATAGGGTTGTCCTTTTTAATCAAAAATAACACGGCCACCGCCCTGGAAACGGGTCAGATAGCTGCCGGAAAGCGGCTCATACTTGACCACTTCACCAGTATGCGGGGAGTGGATAAACGTATCATCGCCGACATAGATGCCCACATGGCTGATGGAAGAGGGGCTGCTGCCGAAGAATACCAGATCACCCGGCTCAAGATCCTCGAGCGCTACGCGCGTGGTTGCGTCAAACTGGGACTGGGCAACACGCGGAATAGAGCCGACTGTGTTGGCAAAGACATACGAGGTAAAGCCGGAGCAGTCAAATCCGCTCGGTGTGCTGCCGCCGTATACATACGGGGTTCCGAGGAACTGTGCGGCATAATCCAAAACCTCTGCGCGCTTCTCGCTGGTGCCGGTATAGGAAACTACATTGGTGGAAGGCACGATGGTTTCGGAAGTGCCGGAATTATTGGTAGCAGTGCTGCCGGAATTCGCGCTTGTGCTCTGTACGCCGGAGAAGCTGATATAGTCCGGATGTACATAGCCGGTTTTGCCGTTATATGTAACCTTATACCAGTTGCTCTGCACACCGGTCACGTCGACAACCGTGCCGTTTTTCAAAGACGCAAGCACACTGGAAGAGGTGCTCGGCTGAGAACGGAAGTTTACCGTGGTGTCGCAGACGATTTTTGCCTTGCCAAGCGAAAAATCAGTAGCGGTGGTGCCGGTCAGATATTCGCCGCTGACATAGCCTTCCTTGCCGTTGGCAACGACCTTATACCAGCTGCTGCTGTTGTTCAGGACAGCAACAACGGTGTTCTGCGACAGGGTGGCGATCACCTCACCGCCGGGGGACTCACGCAGATACAGCGCATCCGCTTTTACTTTCGCCTGATACATAGCCAGCGAATTAGGAAGAAGCATGGATACGGCAAGCATGCCGGTGACGGCGATGCGGAATAATTTCTTTGTGGATTTCATGGATAAGCCTCCGTTTGTCAAAGCAAAGTGTGGTTTACTTGTTGTTCAGTGCTCGGCCGAGCCAGATGGAGGCGATGTCCATGGCGGCCCACAGGCTGTTTTTCTCAGTCTTTTTTACGATGCGATCCTTGATTCGCACATTGGGGTTCGTCTGCTGCAATTGAACGGAAACGCGCTTGGCGACCGGCAGGCCTTTGACCTCGCCGGCATCCAGAATCTGCATCATAATAATGTGGGAATCACTCATGGAACCATAATAAATGATGTTTTCCTTGCGCATCAGCGGGTGTCCTTTATATTCCAGAAGTTCTTTCTTCTTGGCGGTGGTAGGCATTTTGTGCACTCCTTATAGTTACAAAACGGTTACAAGTTAAAGTTACATTATGGAAACAGTATAGCATGGCTGCCGCCGTTTGTCAAATGCGAATTAAAAATCGGTTGGAAAAACCGCTATTTTGTGATACAATAGGGCAGCAAATACAACAATTTGGTAGGGGCTTTCATGAAGTTTGCTTTTTTCACCTTGGGATGCAAGGTCAATCTGTTTGAAACGCAGGCGCTTGAGCAGCTGGCACAGGCGCGCGGGCATGAAATTGTGGACAAGGATGCGGATGCGGTTATTATCAACACCTGCACGGTTACATCGGTGTCCGACCATAAGAACATCCGTGCGCTCCATCGGCTGCGCAAGGACAATCCACGGGCGGTGATTGCGGCCTGCGGCTGTTTTGCGCAGACCGATCCGGAGCGCGTGCGCGCGACGGGCGAGGTCGACCTCATCTGCGGAACGGGCAATCGTGCGGAGGTGATTGCGCTGTGCGAAGCTGCGGTGCAAGGAGAGACGGCATCTTGCTGCGCATCGGAGGAGGAAAGATATGAAGTGCTGCCGGCCGGGGTTCCAAGAGGCCGGACGCGCGCGCTGCTGAAAATAGAGGATGGGTGCAACAATTTCTGCACCTATTGTATTATTCCATATGCGCGAGGGCGGGTGCGCTCGTTGCCGCCCGTGCTGGCAGAGCAGGAAACGGCACGTTTGGAAGAGCAGGGTGTGCACGAAGTTGTCCTGACAGGAATCGAGATTGCGTCATATGGGCGGGATTTGCAGCCCGTTGTTTCGCTGACAGACCTGCTGTGCGATTTATTGCCGGCACACCCGGAGATGCGGTTCCGACTTGGCTCCCTTGACCCGCGCGTGGTTGATGCGGATTTTTGCAGTCGGTTGTCAGGTTTGCCTAACCTCGCTCGGCATTTCCATCTTTCCTTGCAAAGCGGCTGCGACAGTGTGCTGCAGCGCATGGGGCGTAAATATACGGCAGAGGAATATTATCAGGCGGTGGAACGGATTCGCGCGGTGATTCCGGACGCCTCCATCACCACCGATTTAATTGTAGGCTTTCCGGGAGAAACCGAGGAGGAGTTCGCAGAAACGCTGGCGTTTCTCGAACGCTGCGCGTTTGCGGCGGTGCATGTGTTCCCGTTTTCCGTGCGGGAGGGCACGCGCGCGGCAAAGCTGCCGGGACAGCTTGCTCAGCAGGAGAAGGCGGCGCGCGCAGAGCGAGCCAAAGCAGTGGCGCTGCGGCTGAGTGAAGCATATCGTCACGGCTTTGTCGGAAGAGAATTGACCGTACTGCCCGAGCATCGCACAGACGGTTTTTGGGCGGCGCACGGCACATATGGTTTTCCTATATATATAGAAGAGGAAGAGCGGGTAAAAAAGAACGAACCGGTCGAGGTGCGATTGGAAGAATTGCATCGTGACGGCCTGCGCGGAAAAATCCTTTAGCGCATCTGTCACCACATGAGGAGTTGCTCCATAGTATGAAGTGAAATCTTTAATAGGAGGAAATTCCTTATGTGCTCTTCTAACTCTATTTTTGGCGAGAATAACTGGTGGTGGATCATCGTTGTTATCATCCTGATCTGGATCTGCTGTGAGCAGGGCAACGGCTGTGGCTGCGGTTCGGATAACGGCTGCTGCACTTGCGGCAACAATTGCTGCTGCTGATTAAGCCACATATTCCCAAAGCGGATGTGAAGGCGGCGCGGCCTGCGGCTGCGCCGCCTTTTTCCGTGCCCGCAAAAAAATTTCAAGAAAATTATAATTACCTCTTGCAAAAAGAAGAAATTTGCGGTAGAATAAACAAGCACTGTTCGAGAGACAGTCAAAATGAGGATAAATCACTATGGAGGAATACCGATATGCTGGCAGGCGAATTTCGTAACGGCACAACTTTTGAAATGGACGGTCAGGTGCTGCAGGTCATTGAGTTTCAGCACGTAAAGCCGGGCAAGGGTGCGGCGTTCGTTCGCGTAAAGATGAAGAATGTCATCACTGGCGCGGTAACGGAGCGTTCCTTCAATCCGACCGATAAATATGAGGCAGCTTATGTAGAGCGCCGTGACATGCAGTACCTTTACAACGAAGGTGATCTGTACTACTTCATGGACAACGAAACCTATGAGCAGATTCCGATCAGCAAGGATACGCTTGGTGATGATTTCCGCTTCGTGAAGGAAAATGAAAACTGCAAGGTTTGCTCTTACAAGGGCAATGTCTATGCGGTTGAGGCACCGCTCTTCGTAGAGTTGGAGATTACCGAGACCGATCCTGGTTTCAAGGGCAATACTGCGACTAACACGCTTAAGCCTGCGACCGTTGAGACCGGCGCAACCGTTCAGGTTCCGCTGTTCATTGAGCAGGGTGAGCGCATCAAGATTGACACTCGTACCGGTGAATATCTGGAGCGTTGCAAGAAGTAAGACAATTTATCCGGACGATGATTTTCCATCGTCCGAGTTATGGACATTTAGCTCAGCTGGAAGAGCATCCGCTTGACGTGCGGAAGGTCGGCGGTTCGAACCCGTCAATGTCCACCATCCAAAACCGTCCTAAAAAGGGCGGTTTTTGTTGTTTTTAATTGATTCTGCTAACATTACGCGCTTTCCGGCAGCAGTTGTATTATTAAGTTCGAAGTAGTCATGTAGTTACAATTCAGGAGCAAAAAGTGCTTGTTGAAGTGTTTGAACATGATTCGGAGAAAAGTATGTAGGGATAAAGCTACCACACACTTTTTATCAAAACAAATTGCGAAATCTACCTATTTAACCTAGCTCTTTGAGTTTCTGCTTTATTTGGAAAGGTTTATTGGCACCGGGAAATATCTGATCCGGAAGCGAAATCATACCGTTTTTCAACATGATTGCAATGGTAGTTGTCTGTTCATAAAGACGGTTTTGGATTTTCGGCATTTGCTGTGTTTCATCTTCTGCAGAATGCTCCCTTAGATCCATCTAGAATGTAAGACTTTCGTTTGCAATTTCCGGCGCATCTACTTGAGCGCTAAAGCTGTGAATTGGGAATACATTGGCTGAGCGACAAGGGATTCGGACGGTTGAAGCACCGAAGTTGCTGGCTTTTTTATGCGCTCCTGTTGCACAAATAGGCGAGGGTGGCTCAAATAATGCCCTGTAGAGCCGATTACCTCTTCGTTGTGGCTTGGGGTTGAACCGTTGAACCAATCCTCTATGCAACGTTGTTCTTGAGGGAAAACATATTGTAGCATCGGCAACCGGAAAAACTGCTGACCAAAGTGGCGAAGGGAAGTGGGTATTTTCTGGATGACGAGTTTTCGAAAGGATGAAATCTTTTTTTAATCAGGAAAATCCGGTATGTTTACCTTTTTGGTGCGCCAATACACCCGTGTACGGAAGGCGCGCCTCGGATGCTGGGTGAATTGGTTGAGAAGAACGAGGTTTACAATTGGAAGCGTATAAGCGTGTGGGAGAAATCACGAGCTCCCAAATGCAGTTCCTGCCAATTCTCGGTGTGACCGTCAATACCGGAAAGGATGTGTATGCTAGAACTACGTTCTAGCCGAAAGTATCGGGTAAAAAACAAAACAAAAAACGAGTGTTCTTACAGCTTTTCAAATGCTATAAGAACACTCGTCATGTGTTAAGACGTCACTGTGGAGGTTCATTTTAGGCCGTCATAATTATGACACGTTTTGCACCAATTCTCAAATTATCCGGGTCAAAATGTTTACCATTCTATTATTGTGGCCTAATTCGTATAACTAAATGAATCATCAGCGTTATAAGTGACCGAAATTGCGTGAGATCCATTGTCATCCGAGGTCAAAACAATTTCACTCAATAGTCCGTCGGCACTATATATGTATTGATATTCGCAGTTGTTCCAATAGACGCTATCAATCGTCAGTCGTATGCAGTGCATATCTTCATATTCATACTGATACGTGGTTTCAAGATCATCTGGCCCAATTGAGTTACCATCCATACTGCATGATTCCGACACTTTTTGGAGATAGCCATTGGCATCGTATTCATACTTCGTTTCATACCATTCACACAATGATCCTTGTTCGCTTGCGCTGAAGTTGAGCAGAGCATCTTTGTAGTCCTGCACGGTGGCATACATATAGCAGTCTACCGTTCCAGGCACAATGACTTCGTTTTTTTCGTCGGCAAAAACATAATAATATTGGGAGACAGTTCCTCTCGCCCGATCATCTCCCCATGGCATGAAAATGGCTTGCACCATACCATTTTCACTCGGGCCAAGAATGTTATTGTCAATAATTGAAACATAAAGGGTATACGAACTATTTGAAGTAGTGAATGTCAGTTTCTTAATCACACTATCATAATTTGAGTGATTAAATACTTCTACCGTTTCCGCGACTGCATTTACGATCACTGGCATCTGTACTTGCGGCGTCGACATCTCCGTATACCACAACCTTGGATCAGCAAACATAATCTGTACGACAAATTCTTGTCCGTCATCATTCACCTGTTCCGTGTTATATGATAGGATTAATCGCTCCTCGTTATCAATATCAAAATCACAAAAGACATAGTTAGAAAGAGAGTCGTCTCCGTATTGGGCCTGCAAATAGTGCTCAAGTCCGGAATGATTGGATAGCGTTGGCGTTACTTTTTTCGCAGTTATCTGCGTATTAATATCTCCGCCGCTTTGTCTATCGTCATCATTCACGCCGCCACATCCGACGAGCGCCGTTAATAGCAACACCAGTACAAGTAAATGCGCTAAACATCTTTTCATATCGCTCTCGCCACCTCGCTTCTCATTTTTTGTATCGATCCGCAAGGTTTTCCGGCTCATGTGACTCTGCTCTGTTTTTCTTGTCCTTAATCGCGTTTTCAACCACATCGAAGCCCTTGTAAAGCACCCGCTTGATGACATAGCGGATCAAAAGAAGCACGATAGTAAATCCAGCAACTACTAAAATCCATTGTGGCATAACTTTTCCCTCCCTATAATCAGTTTCAGCTTAAAAAGCTGGGTTTGGTTTTCGTCTTGTTCTTCCAACTCTCTACCTTCGTGTTAGGGTCAAGCTTGAGGAACATTTTCTCCAGAGCGGTAAGGGTCATGTTCATAGCGGTAATGTTCTGTGGCATTCCCCGGTAAGTCTGCCATTTGGTAAAGCTGAACGAGTAAGAATATGTATCTGCCTCACTCTGTAGTGGAACCAGCCGTGCAGCCCAATTACTGCCGCTGAAATTGACTGCGCCCTCCTGCGTAGAACCCTTAACTGACACGCCAGCCTTGCTGAAATCCGTTTCTTTCAATGCGCAAATAACTGCTGGGAAGTCCACCTTTTGCAGTGTAAACTTCTCTGTTGTTTCAATAAAATCTGCATCGCGTTTGATGATGCTGCCATCGTTCAGAGCTTCTTTGGTTTGTTTATATTGTTTTGTACCAAGCACAACTGTGATTAAAACTATAACAACGACGATTAGGCCATGTTTGAAAAACAAAAGTTGCACAAACGGATATGATTTAGTAAACTATTGATATGGGAACGAAACGATATGAACTCACAGAAAGTGAATGGAATCGAATCAAA